>DASVUO010000001.1:0-32587 GCA_036386995.1 Allosphingosinicella sp.
CGATTCCCAGGTGGCGGTGGAGCCGACGCCGCCGCGAACCGCTTCATCGGTCGCCGCGGCCGCTTGTCGTTGTTCCTTACAGTCGAGCAGGTCGATGATCGCGTCCGAAAGCAGTGACGCCACGGGGAGCGCATAGCCCAGACCGCCGACATGCCCGCCGATCGCGCCGCTTGCGATGCCGCCGAGCATCGATCCGAACATCGATTTCTTGCGCTTCTTGGCGCCGCTCTCGTCGGCGCAGCTTTTGTTGCTGCTCTTCTCGGCGGCCGCGGCGGGCGCCAAAGGTGCGATCGCGGCCGGCGGCACCAGCAGCAAGGCGGCGGATAAAAGAATCGGTCGAAGCATCGGTCTATCCCCTTGTCGCCCGCCGGCGTTTTCGCCCCCGGCGGTCTCTTGATGGGGCAGGGGATAAGCCGCTTGTGTTGCGCCCCGCGGTCTCGCCTCGGGGAGAAGTGTTTCAGTTGTTTCAGCCGGTGCGAGTGAATCGCGGCGGGAACAAAGGTCGGGCGCCGTCATTGGCGGGTGAACGTTATTCAGAAGGACAATGCAGATGGCGATCAACGATCACGACACGAACGGCCCCCGCCCCGGCCAGCCCAAGTCCAAGGCGATGTGGATCGTCGGCCTCGTGCTTCTTGCCTTGGTCGCGGTGGTCGCGATCCGCGCCTTTGTTGCCGGTGGAACGGACGTCACCGCCGCCAACGCCGACAAGGCACCGATCACCGAAACCGACCAGGCGATCGCCGGGACGAAGGTGGAGGGCAACGGCCAGTAACGACCGGCCGTTGCACTCCGCTCAGGCCGCTGCTGAGCTGTCGTTTCGGCCGCCGCGCAGGCCGTCGAGGCTCCAGGCACCGGGACCTGCGAAGATGAGGTAGAAAAAGGCGAAGCAGAACATGATCGCCGTCTCGCCGCCGTTGAGCACCGGATAAAATCCCTTGCTGGCGTGGCCCATGAAGTACGCGGCGGCCATGGTGCCGGATGCGAGGAAGGCGGCGGGGCGGGTGAAGAGGCCGAGCGCGATCAGGACGCCTGTGACCAGCTCGATCGCGCCCGCCGCGACGATGATGCCCGGAAGTGGGCCCGGCATCGGCATGGGCGCTGGGAAGGCAAAGAACTTCATGAGGGCGTGCTGAAGCATCAACAAGGCGGTAACGATCCGAAGTGCTGCAAGGGCGTAAGGCGCGTATCTGTCCAGCTTGGTCATCGAATTTTCTCCTGTTTGGTTTTGATCAACTGGCGGCGGGATCGTCGCCGAAGCGGAAGCTCGAGGCGGTAATGCCGCCGAACAGATCCGTCTGGTGATAGACGGCGGCGCCGACCTCGTTCTCGGCCGCGCCGACCACCGCCATCAGCGGGATGAGGTGATCCTCCTGCGGGTGGGCGGCCCTGGCAAGCGGCGCCTGCTCCCAATGAAGGAGGCGGTTCGAGCGCTCCTCGCCGGATGCGCGCACCAGCGTCTCCTGAAGCCAGGCGTCGAACCGGCGTGACGGCTCGGTGCCTTCGCTGCTCCGGGCGTCGGTGAGGTTGTGGTAGCTCAGGCCGCTTCCGATGATCAGAACGCCTTCCTCGCGAAGCGGCGCAAGCAGGCGGCCGAGCGCCAGATGAAGGGCAGGATCGTAGCCCACGTCGATGGAGAGCTGCACCAGCGGAATGTCTTCGCCCGGGTAAAGCGGCTTCATGATGCTGAAGGTGCCGTGGTCGAAGCCGCGCTTCGAATCGAGGCGCGCGGCAATGCCGCCGACCGCCAGGAGCTGCTGCACGCGCGCCGCGAGCTCGGGCGAACCGGGCGCCTTGTACTTGATCTCGTAGGTGTGGGCGGGGAAGCCGGAATAATCGTAGACCATGCCGGGCCGCTCGCCGGACGAGATGGCAAAGCCTTTCTCCTCCCAATGGCCGGAGATGACCAGCACCGCCCGCGGCGCGTCGCCCAGCTCGCGGCGGATGTCGACCAGCGACTGTTCCAGCTGGTCGAACATCCGGCGGAACGGGCCGTCGAGATAGGGCCAGGGTCCGCCGCCATGGCTGATGAAGTAGGTGGGCAGGCGCGTCGTCATCTTGGATCTCCAAGTCGCTGTTGAGGACGATGTAGTCTCGACACACCCGCTGCAGGAGAGATAAAAGATCGATCTTGTCCATCTGCCAAGGAGATAGGTCGTGCTCGGCACAGTGACGCTGGATCAGCTTCGGGTGCTGGTCACGATCGAGGAAACAGGAAGCTTCTCGGCCGCCGGCCGCAAGCTCCAGCGCGCCCAGTCGGCGATCAGCCACGCCGTGCAGACGCTTGAGACGATGCAGCGCGTTCAGCTCTTCGACCGCTCAAGCCGCGCGCCGGTACTGACGGAAGCAGGGCGCGCGCTCGCCGCTCAGGCACGGCAGGTGCTTCGGCAGGCGGAGCTGTTCGAGCGCACGGCGAGCGCCATTTCGGAAGGGCTGGAGCCGGAGCTCACCTTCGCGGTCGATAACATGGTGCCGAGCGAACCGGTGATCCAAAGCCTCGGGGCCTTGCAGACGCGGTTTCCGGACCTGGCCGTGACCTTGTTCACCGAGGCTTTGGGCGGTGCGGAGCGGCGCGTACGCTCCGGCGCGGCGACTTTGGGGCTGTGCCTGCTGCTGCCCAACCAGGCGCAGGACATGCAGGCTTATCCGGTCACCGCCATCGAACTCGTTCCCGTCGCCGCGCCCCACCATCCGTTGGCGCAAGAGACGCGGCGGCTGGAAAGGGAGGTGCTTGCGGAGCATGTCCAGCTCGTTCTCACAGATCCCGAAAACCAGAGCGGCCCAAGCTACAGCGTGGTGAGTTCGCGCGTCTGGCGTTTCGTGGACCTCGGCCGGCGGCTCGACTTCCTGATCGCCGGCTTCGGCTGGGCGACCATGCCGCTGCACCTCGTCACCGAGCATCTGAAAAGCGGCGCTCTGATCCGTTTGCCGATCAACGATCCCGCCGTCCTCCCCGGCTCCATCCCAATCTACGCCGTTCACCAGCGCAACCGTCCGGTCGGCACCGCAGCGCGCTCCTTGCTCAACGACCTTCGGGCGTTAGCACCGGCCGGGAAGCAGCCTGCCTGATTAGGGGTCAGCGCGCGCGGCTGCCGTACGCTCGCGGATGCGGCGTTCCAGGATGGTCAACGGCATTGCGCCGTCCTTCAATATTTCGTGGAACTGCTTCAGGTCGAAGCGGCGGCCGAGCGTGCGCTGGGCTTCGGCACGGGCGCGCATCCAGGCCATGTGGCCGACCTTGTAGCTGCACGCCTGCCCGGCCTGGGTGCAGTAACGCTCCACTTCGCGCTGCGAACGGGGGCGGGCGAAGCCGGTGGTTGCCACGAGATAATCCGTCGCTTTCTCCCGGCTCCACTTGTGCGAATGGAGGCCGGTGTCGACAACCAGCCGCGCGGCCCGGAACAGAAAGGATTGAAGATAGCCGGCCTGCTCCAGCGGGCTCTGATAGGCGCCGAGTTCGTCGGCAAGCTGCTCGGCGTACAGCGCCCAGCCTTCGCTATAGGCGCTGAAGCCGCCGATCTTGCGAAGCGTCGGGATATCCGTGGACTCCTGCGCAAGGCTGATCTGCAGATGGTGGCCCGGCGTGCCCTCATGGTAGGTCAGCGACGGCAGCGAATATTTCGGCCAGTCGCCCGTGTCCTTCAGGTTGATGAAGTAGATCGCCGGGCGTGACCCATCGAGCGAGGCGCGGTTGTAATAGCCATTAGACGCGCCGTCCTGAATTTCCGGCGGCACGCGGCGGATTTCCAGTGGCTGGCCGGGGAGGGTGGCAAAGGCCCTGGGAAGCCGCGCGTTCATCGCCTTCACGCCCTCGTTGAGGCCGGCGATCAGCTCCGCGCGCCCAGCGTCGGTGTTCGGATAAACCTGGGTGGGCATCACGTTGAGCGCAGCAAGCCGCTCGCCGACAGTGCCCCGGCTCATCCCTTGGCCGCGCAGGATCTTGTCAAGCCGGCCGCTGATCTCCGCGACCTGTTCCAGGCCCATGCGGTGGACCTGTGCAGGGGTGAAGCGCGTCGTCGTCGCCTGCTCGAGCGCGACCGCGTAGATTTCGTCACCGTGCGGCACGCGCCAGATGCCGTCGCCGGGCTGGCTGACGCCCTTCAGTTCGCGGACCAGCGCCATCTGCCGGTCGAGTGCGGGATAGATCCGGTCCTCGACAATCTTGGTGGCGCGGCGCTCCCAGCGGCCGTCGATGTCCTTCGCCTTGGCCCGCTTCACCAGCGATTGAACGATGCTGCTTTCGTCGGCCTTCGCTTCACGAAGCTTGGCCATCTGGCCGAGCGCGAGGTCGAGCGACCAGGCCGGCGCGACATAGCCGCGTGCCGCTTCGATGCGTTGCATCGCGCTGTCCTGGTCGAGCGCGACGGCGAATGCTTCCAGCCGGGAGAGGTACGCCTCCGCATCGTCCTTGGTGTTGATCGTGTGCGCCGTGTTGAGGAAGTCCGGCACCGAGAAATATGCGCCGCCTTGCTGGAAGATCCGGTAGGGGCGGATGGCGCTGTCGATGCCGAAACGCTGCGGCGCCGCGATCTGCGTTTCCAGCGAATAGGTGACCACTTCGAGGTTGAGCTTCGCAGCGGGGGACAGCGTGCGCGGATCGATCGCCCGAAGGCTGGCCAGCGCGTCCTTGACCCGCGCCGTCTGCCGCGCGCGCTCGGTAAGGGTGCGCGGCGAGAGCCGACCCTTCAGCGCCGCATTGGCATCCTTATCGAGCCCGAGGGACGTCGCCAGCTCCGGCGCATTCTGGACTGCATCCTGAAAAATCCGCTCGAAAAGCAGGTTCAGCGCCGCGTCTCCTGATACGGAGCGCTGTGCGAACGCTGCGGCAGGCAAGTTGGCGGCCAAAGCGGCGGCCCCCGACGAAGCGATAAAGGTGCGGCGGTCCATGCGAGCCTCCTGGGTCAGATAGTCTGTCTAAGGCTCCGGTCGGCGGACGCGCAACACATGGTTGCTTGAACCCCACCTCAGCCGTGAAGGCTGCCTAAGCGGCCCGCCGACCGGGCGGTCGATGCGCGTCGCTCCACTCTCCGCAACGGACCAAAAGGGGCATGCTGTTGCCGATACGTCGCCCCCGCGGGCGAGAGACAGCTGTTGTGATTGTGCAACAGCACTGGGACCAATTGGCATCGTTTCGGGGCGAAGTTCTTGATCGTCCCACCGTGGGGCCATATGTAGCAACAGACCTGCCGGAATGTAGCATCGCGCGTTTTTCTCAGGCGCCAATTTTATCTTTTAATTCTCACATTTTCTTTAGGGGTGACCTTACATGAACCGCTTTACTATTTCCATGATCGGAGCGGCCTCCGCTCTCCTCGCAACGCCGGCTCTGGCTCAGAACGTTACTCCGGGTCCGTTCACCGGCCCGCGCGTCGGCGTCACTGTCGGCACCGGCGGCGAGGACGTCGTTGATTTCGACGGCCAGACGGTTGGTCTCGAGCTCGGCTATGACGCCGAACTGAACGGCGTGATCGCCGGCATCGGCGTGGAGTATCAGACCGACCTCGGCGACGACTTCCTGGACGTCAACGAAACGGCACTGCTGGCCCGCATCGGCGCCCGCATCGGCACCAGCGGCCTCATCTACGGCTCGGGCGGTATCTCCGTTCTGAACAGCGGCAGCACGCCGTTCAACGGCACCAGCGAAACCGGTGCCCGCGCCGGCATCGGCGCCGAGTTCCTTCTCGGCAACAGCGGAACCTCGCTGAAGATCGAGCAGCGCTACTACAACTACTCCGGCGGCGTGGAAACGTACCAGACCGTTGCGGGTATCGGTTTCCGCTTCTAAGCGGTTATTTGCGATCCAGCTTCCTTAGGGGAGTGCAAGGAGAGGGCGGGCATTTGCTCGCCCTCTTTTTTTGTGCGCCGCGCCTGATCCTGGGCTTTTGTGAAGGGCGATCAGATCGGCACGATCTTCCTGTGGTGCCAGGCGAAAATGGCCATTGCGCCGCGGTGGGGGCGCCAGGGTTCGGCGAGTGTGCGCAAGGCCTTTTCGGTGGGTTTGCCGCCTAGGCCGAGGATGCGCCCCACTTCGATCTGCACGGCAAGGTCGCCGGCGGGCCAGATGTCGGTTCGGCCTTCGGCGAACAGCAGGTAGATCTCGGCGGTCCAGCGGCCGATGCCCTTGACGCGCACCAGCTCGGCGATCGCTTGCTCGTCGTCGGCGGGGAGTGCATCGAAGTCGAGGCGGCCGGAGATCACTTCTTCCGCAAGGCTTCGGGCATAACCGGCTTTCTGGCGCGACAAGCCAGCGCCGCGCAGGTCCTCCTCGGAAGCCGCAAGCAGCCGGTGCGGGTCCGGCGGATCGCCAACAACGGCGGTGAGCTTGTTCCACATTGACGCCGCCGCCTGGATCGAGACCTGCTGGCCGACAATTGCGCGAAGCAGTGTCTGGTAGCCGCGCGCGCTGATCCGCGGCTCCGGATAGCCGGCGGAGGCCAGGGCGGCGGCGACGCCGGCGTCCCGCTCCGCAACCGCGTCCAGCGCCGCCTTCAATGCTTCGGCCGAAATGCCCATTCCCACGCTCCCGCTTGCCAAAACGGGGGCTGCCTAGCATAGCCCGCGCCGCAACCTCTCCCGCTTTTCACGACCCAAGGCGAACATGGCTGAACTCACCATCGTCGGCCGCGACGGCACCGAACGCACCGTGAAGGCACGGAGCGGGTGGAGCGTCATGGAGATCATCCGGGAAGCCGGCTTCGACGAGCTGCTCGCACTGTGCGGCGGCTGCTGCAGCTGCGCGACCTGCCACGTCCATGTCGATCCCGAATGGGCAGGCAAGCTGAAGCCGATCAGCGCCGACGAGGACGATCTGCTCGACAGTTCAAGCGACCGGGACGCAACCAGCCGCTTGTCCTGCCAGATCGACTTCCGCCCCGAACTCGATGGCCTGCGGGTGACGATAGCCAAGGAAGACTAGGCGCAAGGCGCCTACATCTTCAGCAGCGCCTCCGGCTTCTTGCTGTCGAGCGGCCCGACCGCCCACTTCATCACCTTGGTGCCGCCCGCGCCTGCGGTAGGGCCGTTTTCGGTGTTGTTGGTCAGGACCTCGGCATCCGTAGTGAGCGTGAAGGTGCCTTCCGGGCGCGCTATCGTCGCGTTAGCCTTGTCACCCATTCCGCCCATTGCCGCCATCGCGCCCATGCCCATGCCGCCGCCCATACCTTGCGGCTGCGCGAAGGCAGGCGCGGCGACGCGGAGCCGGCCATCGGTGCGGCGGCTGGCCTGGACAAAGGGGATGATCCAATCGACTTCCGGGAACACGGGAAAAACGAAGTCGTGGTCGAGGCGGCCGGTCTTTTCGTACACCACCTGGAAGATGCCCTTGCCCTTGTGGGTGACGCTTTTCCAGCCGTCGTAGCTGAGCAGCCGCTGGGTGAACTGCGCGACGGCCTTGGGATCGTCGGGATCGAGGCCGCCGAACATCGCCTTCATCTGTTCGCGATTGGCTCTGCGGCTTTCGGCCGTGGTCGCCCTGTTCGCTTCCCAATCGCGCCGGGCCTGGGCAATCTCCTCCTTGGTGCAGGGGCGTTCCGTGCCTTCGGCTAGCAGGTTGCCGTCATCCTCCTCCCAGCATTTTTCCATCGAAGGGTCGTAGCTTGCGTTCGCTTCCTCCTCGGCTTCCGCCGCCGCCGCGGGGGTGATGAACATCACCTCGCCGGAATAGCGGTAGGTGAAGGTTCCGTCCCGGCGGATGTCGAGCGAGGCGTCGAACTTGCCGGGCGTGAGCAAACAAGCGGATGCGAACAGGGCCAATGCGCCTGCCGCCGCGAAGCGAACGAAGTTCATGAAATCCTCCCCCGATGCCCGCCGGGAAGGGCAGGCGCCTCAGCCGTTATGCGTGGCTGCGGCGTAGAGGGCAATGGCGGCGGCATTGGAGACGTTGAGGCTCTCGATCCGCTCGCTGATCGGCAGGCGGGCGAGCGCGTCGCAATGCGCTTCGGTGTTCTGCCGCATGCCTTCGCCCTCCGCGCCGAGCACAAGCGCGACCCGCGCCGGGCCGAGCGCCTGCTTGAGCGGCATCTCGGTCCCGCCGGTAAGGCCGATCCGCCAGAAGCCGGCAGCGGCCATTTCGTCGAGCGCGCGGGACAGGTTCACCACCCGCACCCAGGGCACGATCTCCAGCGCGCCGCTGGCGGCCTTGGCAAGCGCACCCGATTCGGGTGGGGCGTGGCGGTCTTGGGTGATCAGGCCGAGCGCGTCGAAGGCGGCGCAGCTCCTCAGGATGGCGCCGACATTGTGGGGATCGGTGACCTGGTCGAGCACGATCAGGGGCCGGTTGTCCTCCGCCTGGTCGAGCAGTTCGGCGAGAAGGATGTCCTCCAGCCGCTCGACCTCCGCAACGATACCCTGGTGGGGAGCGTCCTTGGGCACCATTCTGCCGAGATCGGCAGCGTCGGCATAGGTGACGGGAACCCCGGCCGGAATGTCGAAATCCGCCGCGGCCTCGTGGGTCACCGAGATGCGCACAATTGTACGCTCCGGGTTGGCGAGGGCCGCGGCCACGGCGTGGCGACCCCAGAAGCGGGGGCGGTTTTCGGCTTTGGTCAGCTGACGGGCTCTGCGGCGCATCCCCGCCCAATGCCGCCCCGCGCGCGTGCTGGCAAGCAGCGGCTTCTTCCGCCCCATGCGTTGACAGCGGCAAAGGCATTCGCCATTGAGCCGCCTCCTCGCTTCGGAGCGTGTTTTTCCGGACAGGTGGCCGAGTGGTTAAAGGCAGCAGACTGTAAATCTGCCCGGGTTTCCGTACGCTGGTTCGAATCCAGCCCTGTCCACCACGCTCTAAGCGACGGCAATCAAAGAGAAATCGGGAATAACACTCTCGCCCTTCGGGGCGGGGGTTTCCTACGCGTGTGTAATTCTCGTGTAACGCTGCCGCTCCGGGGCTCGGCACCGCGGTACTGACCGGGCACAAAATTGTGCCGGGTCAGACTGGGCTCGGACGCAAAAGCGCTGCCCGCTCCGAACCTACGGAGGGCGCCCACCCTAGGTCTGCGGCGGATGCCGCTCGCGCGGCGGGCCTTTCGGAGCACCAACATAAGCAGGCTGTTCGGGTGGCGAATGTTCCGATGCCGGAATTCGAGCGTGTGGTTGAAAGCGAAATGCCGCCGACAGTCACGAAGCTGGCGGCCTAAGCGACCACGCTCAAATGCGACCCAGCGCCGGGCGGAGTGGGCATAGCCGTATCGATCGATTGCAACGCGAGGTCGATGCGCTCGTCATTGACGTGGGTGTAATGCATCACCATCGCCGCCGTTTTGTGGCCGCTGATCTTCTGGATCGTTGCCACGTCAACGCAGCGCGAGAGGTCAGTAACCACGGTGTGCCGCATAAGGTGAGGGGTCACCTTGGCAGGGTCCAGTCCCGCTCGCTTGGCAGCCCGCCTGAAGCCATCATCCATCGCCGTTCGATGGGGCTTGCCGCACAAGGTGGTTCTGAGCGCCGGGAATATCCACCCGTTGGGATCGTCCTCCATCGCCTGCTGCCGAACCAAGGCTTCACGCACCCAGCCTGGAAACGGCTGGAGGCGAGCGCCGGCCTTCGCTTTGTCGATCTCGAAGCGGCTCGCGCTCCAGTCTATCTCGTCATAGCGGCGACGCAAAATCTCGGTGTGCCGCATGCCGGTTCCGAGACCCAGGGCAACAAAGAGCCACAGGCGGGGGTCATGATCTTCCATCGCGCCTTTCATAAGGGAGTTCCGCTCGATCGTGGTGAGCGCTCGTCTCGCCTTGCGCTGCTCAGCAACGCGCGGGATGCGAGGCTTCTGATCCGGTTTGATCCATTTCCAATCAACAGCCCGGTTCATCAAGTGAAGGAACGTCGCCAACTCTCGGTTCACGGTCGCGTCTGAGGCGCCGGCATCGATCCGCACCTTGCGATATTTCTGAAGAACAAAGGCGCTGAGTTGGTCGAGCCGGTGCGCGCGGAAGTACGGAACGAGGTGCGCCCGAAGGTGGCGTGTCTTATTCTTCAAATCCTTCCCGCCAGCTTCCGCCATCCTCGCCAGGTAATCGTCGGCTGCCTCTCCGAACGTCCGGTGCAGCTTCCGCCCCTGCGGGAGGTCCAAGCGTTCGGCGCGCGCATCGGTGCGCAGTTTCTCCAGGAGCTGTTCGGCCTGGTTGCGGGTGACCCCATCCGATTCGCGGCCGACAATGCGATGAACCCGCTGCCCATCAACCATGACATTGACGCCGAAACGCACGTCACCGCTCGCAAGCCGCTGAGCATAGATGCCGTGTTCGTGGATCTTCTCGCCGGGCTGTAGGGCGCGTACGCCGTCGCGGGTGAGTTTCTGAAACTTAACGGCCAACTTCGTTCTCCGTGCGTGGCATCGGCGGCTTGCCCCGGAGCCGACGGCTCTCGGGACTTCCGCCGGCATGAACACCAGAAATCTCTGTGCCCACCTGATGCGTGATCTGCCGGCGTCGCCGTCTGATATCGGTGAGCTCGTTGTAGCGCGGCTTAATCGCGTCGATCTCGGCGTTGATCCCGCTGAACTCCGCCATCAAACCATCCCATTCACCCGGCTTTTCAGGTGCGGCGTCGATATTCTCCCCATCTCGAAGCCGTTGGAGTTCACTCAGACGCTCTGAGATTTCTCTCGATCGCTTGGCAGCTTCGCCCCACTTCGCTTCAAGTAACCAGTATTCACGCTCGTAATCGGGCAATGTGGCCGGTTCCAGATGGTCAAGCTGCTGGCGGATCGCCGTGCGCAAGATGTGCCACGTCTCGTAATCTTCATCCAAACTCTTGCCCGTGCGGACCTCGGTAAAGTTGATCAACGAGGTCAAGATGCGAGCGAGGTGCAAGCCGACGTTCGATTGAAAGCCTGCTTCATACTCGTATGCCCTGCGCAGAATATCCTCCAAGGCCACCTCAGCCGGGACACCTGCTGCTGCGGCATTCGCTTTGATAATCTCAGCCAAATCAGCGGGGAGGGGTAGGTCGCCACTTTCGAAAGACTGTTCGAGCCGACGCTCAATCTCCTGGGTCATGGAGACTTTGCGTGAGGCCGCGGCCTGCTCAATAAGGCTCCTCAGTTCGGGCGACGTGCGAATCCCAATCGGCACACTCTTGACCTGCTCACCATGCCGGGGGCGCCCACCCGAAGATTTTTTCATCGTCATCCTTCCCGAAGATGCCGGAACATGCCGGATGAGTTTCCTCTAACAGTTTTGAGGTAATTGACAAGCCCCTTCGGGTACCCGTAGGCATGTTTCCACAAACAGCGTTCGCGCAAACCTGTTCGAGGAAACAAGATGTCGCTTGAAAGCCCTCCCGTTCAGCCCGTGCATCTCGTGCCGGAGCCCGTGAAGATCATGATCCTTCCTTCCGGGAAGGTTGATCGCGCGAACGCAGCCAAGGCGCTCGGACGATCGAGCAAAACCCTCTCCGAATGGAAGCGCCTGGGCATCGGACCGCGTTCGCAGACGATCAGCGGGCGCGCGTTCTACGACTGGGAAGAGGTGTTGGCCTTTGGACGCGGTGAGGCAGCGTAAATGGCGGTCGCCTCCTCCGACACTCAGGCCGACGCCGGCCTGCCCGAGCCGCTGGTGCCGGCCGACTGCGACTTGCGTGGGATAGAGCCGCCGTGGGCGGATATGATCGATTTCGCCGTTACAGAGCATGGTGCCGATCGCGGGCTAGCTGAGGAGTTCGTGGGCGAGCTGCGCCGCGACTGGCTGGCGCGCCAATGAACGCACAACCGCAACCGGCGCCGATGACGCCCGCAGAGTGCGATCTTCGCGACTTTCCGCGCATCATGATCGATGTCTCGCGTCTATTCCACTCCAGCTTCAATGCGACGGCATCTGGAACGCCCTTGGCGTGGATGGTCGGTCACAAGCTTTGGTACCGCAGCTGGCATCAAGTGCCCGCGGCCTCTCTTCCCGACGATGATGCGGAGCTGTGCCACCTGGCAGAGCTAGGTTCTGACCTAAAGGGGTTTCGCAGGATCAAGGCCCTCGCCATGCGAGGCTGGATCAAATGTAGCGACGGCAAGCTGTACCATCCGGTTGTCGCCGAAGCGGCCCTGGACTCGTGGATTTGCAAGCTCCAGCAGCGCATTTCCAGCAACTCAGGAAACGCGCGGCGGTACGGCACACCCTTCGATCCGGCGCCGTTGAAGCTTCAGATCGCGACCGCGACGGCGATGCTGTCCTCCATCGCCCCTCATTCCAAAAGCCTTCCTCGGCTTAGGCGGCGGCAAGCCCAGGCCGATGCCGACGGGATCGCCGGTGGGAGTGCCGGTGGGACTCCCAGCGGGAGGCTGAGCGGGAGCGGATCGGGATTTCCGTCGGGATCGCAAGAGACAGAGACAGGGACAGGGACAGGGACAGGTAGGAAAGAAGACCCTATCCAAGGAAGTAGTGTTCGTAGGGTAGGCACTGGGGGTGGCGCGTGACAGCGCAGCTACGCCCTTACCAGGTGAGCGCGATTGCTCTGCTGCGCGCCACGGTCGCCCGCCGATGCTTTCGCGTTGCCCTGAAGCTGCCGACTGGCGCCGGGAAAACGGTTGTCGCGGCAACCATTTTCAAAAGCGCAAAGGAGCGCAATCCGAACGCTCGGCTGCTGATCATCGTGGATCAGCTTACCCTGATCGACCAGACAGTGGACGCGCTCTACGCCGCCGGCCTCTACGACATCGGTGTGATCCAGGCGGATCATCCAAAGACCGACCCTTCGAAATCGATCCAGGTTGCGTCCGTACAGACGCTCCGGCGCCGCGGAATGCCGCCGGCCGATCTCGTGATAGTGGACGAATGTCACCGTCAAGACGGCTGGCTTCAAGAGATCATGGCTTCCGAAGAGTGGAAGAACATCCCCTTCATCGGGCTTTCAGCCACTCCTTGGAGCAAGGGGCTGGGCAACGTGTACGAGGAGCTGATCGATCCCGTCACGATGCAGGAGCTGATCGATGCCGGTTACCTGTCGCCGTTCAAAGTTTTTGCCGCGGCTCACCCCGATCTCACCGGCATTAAGACCCTCGCTGGAGATTACCACGAAGGCCAGCTTTCGGAACGCATGCAGGAAGGCGGCCTGATTGCTGATCTCATCGGAACCTGGAAGGCCCGAGGTGAGAACCGTCCTACACTGATATTCTGCGTCGATCGCGCGCATGCAAAGGCAGTGCAGTTGCGGTTCGAAGAGGCCGGGATCGGGTGCGGTTATATCGACGCGTACACCGACCCGGTTGATCGGAGACAGGTCAAAGCACAGCTTGACCGGGGCGACATCAAGGCAGTCGCGAACGTAGCCTGTCTCACAACCGGCGTTGATTGGGCGATCGGCTGCATTGTGCTGGCCAGGCCCACGAAATCCGAAATGCTGTACGTGCAGATGGTGGGGCGTGGCCTGCGGGTAAATCCCGGCATGGATGACTGCATCATCCTCGATCACGCCGACAACACTCTGCGCTTGGGCTTGGTGACTGACATCCATCACGATCATCTGTGCCGTGCCGTTAAGGGTGAGCGGACCTCGATCGAGGCGAAGGCCAGTCTGCCGAAAGAGTGTCCGAAATGCACCTTCATCAAGCCGCCCAAGGTCCATCAATGCCCTGAATGTGGGTTCAAGCCTGTTAAGCGTTCCGAGATTCAGGAGGAAGCAGGTGAGCCAGTCGAGATCACAAAAGCTACGGCCGCGGCAGACAAGGCTGTGAAGCAATCTTGGCTTTCCCAGCTAAACGCAATCGCGTCGGAACGGAAATACACCTCCGGTTGGGTGTCGAACACCTACAGGAAGAAGTTCGGCGTCTGGCCCCGAGGGCTTAACAGCTTGGCCTTCCAGGAGCCGACTTCCGAGGTTCGGAATTACGTCCTCGCAATGAACATCCGCTTTGCCAAGCGGAGGCAAGTCGCATGATCGACATTGCCGATCAGACCTACAATCGCTGGCGCTCAATTTTGCCCATGTTCGGCATCCCCGCCGAGCTGCTTACAGGCAGACATCGCCCATGCCCGATCTGCGAAGGGAAAGACCGCTTTCGCTTTGACGACAAGGACGGGCGGGGATCTTCGATCTGCAACATCTGCGGTTACCGGAACGGCATGGACCTGGTGATGGCCAAAACCGGTATGTCCTTCAAGGATGCCTGTGCAGCCATTCGGGAGCGGCTAGGCGAAACAGCAACCGCACCTTCCACCGCGTCGATCAGCCCGGAACGTGCCCAGCTGATGCGGCGGGAGTTGTGGGCGAAAAGCCGGGTAATCGGCGATGACGAGGCAGCCGCCTATTTGATGCGGCGCGGGTTCATCGCGCCATTCCCTACGGCTTTGCGGTTTTGCCCTTCTGCGCCGGTGTCCAATCATCCGACGCGTACCGAACTGCCGGCCTTGCTCGCTCTGGTCAGGGCCTCAGACGGTTCGGCCGTCAATATTCACCGAACCTACCTTGAAGGCGGCGATAAAGCCAAGATTGAAGCGCCCCGAAGGATGATGCCCGGGGATCTTCCGGGAGGGGCGGCTATTCGCCTGTCTCCACACAATGGTGTGCTGGGGGTCGCCGAAGGGCTGGAAACAGCAATGGCGGTAGAGCGCGACGCCGGCATTCCCTGTTGGTCCACGATCAGTTCGACGTTGCTCGCCAAGTTTATCGCTCCAGCCGATGTCGTTGAACTGCATGTCTACGGCGACAACGATCCGACTTTCGGCGGGCAGGCCGCAGCCTTTCAGTGTGCGCACCGAAACGCCGTGCGGCCGAACTCCCCGCGCGTGTCAGTCCATATCCCTGGGCTGAGCTTCAATCCCAGCAAACTGGGCACCGACTGGGCAAATTTCCAAGCAGGACAGGAGGCAGCATGAACACCCCCAGCCATGAGCTTAGTGCCGCTGATGCTGCCGCAGAAGGCATGGCGCGCGCCGCTGCCAATGCCGACGCGAAGCAGGAACAGTGGACCGCGCGAGCGTTCGCATATCTCACCAGCTACGCGGAGACGCACTTCGAGTTCATGACCGAAGATGTTCGGGTCGCTGCTTATGCAGAGGGGCTTCCGGTACCTTCCGATGGCCGCGCCTGGGGTTCTGTGACCCAGCGCGCCGCTCGCGAGAATTACATCGCCGTCTCAGCATATCGGAAGACGCGCATCCGCCCGGCACACGCGACGCCCCGCCCGCTGTGGCGAAGCCTCGTTTTCAAGGAGCAAGCGGCATGAACCAGCGCAAGCGTGTTCTTGGCTTCCGACGATCGCAGCAACAGCCGCGCCGGCCGGAGGAGGGCAGCGAACGGGCATTGGTCGAAAGCCCGAACCCCCATCAACCACGCCTAGGCGGCGCCCTAGCCGAGTTGGAGATGGCATGACCATGATCTACCACGGGCGCCATCCGCGCCGCGGCCTGCGCTTCGCTGCCGTCGATCCCCACGCGCCGCCCTGTCAGCCCAAGTTGGCCGGCGGGCCTTTCGGCGCGGTCATGGCGCCGTTCCGCACTTCCGAGGCTGCCATGCGCGCGCTCCTGAACTTCGGCGCAGAACCGAAAAGGAGGGTAGCATGAGCGAGTGCGACAGCCCGGCTTTCACCAGCGCGCCCTACAGCCGGTGGGACAGGTTTAGCCATTGGGCTGTTCCTCATTTCAGCTTCCAGCGCCCCTACGAATTGGAGTCGGCCTACGAAGGCGGCGGTATGACCGTTGGGTGGGTGCTTAGCGTCGAATGGCTGAGCATGACGCTCTCGATCAGCGGCGGCATCTTCCGATCCGGCGAGTGGTGGGATCGGAGGGAGCGCAGTCAGCTAGACCCAGACGCAGCCACCGGGTGTGCAGAC
Source organism: Allosphingosinicella sp. (assembly GCA_036386995.1). Lineage (GTDB taxonomy): Bacteria > Pseudomonadota > Alphaproteobacteria > Sphingomonadales > Sphingomonadaceae > Allosphingosinicella. Next base: position 15,755 of record DASVUO010000001.1, read on the forward strand.
GATCACACGTGGGCGGGGGTGCCAGTAGACGCTTTGAGGCAGCATCTGGGCGAGCCGCAAACGGTGCCCCGGCAAGCTCTCAGCGACCTCCACGACATTGCGTTCGCTTATCTTCAGACCACCGAGAGCCCGGAGTGTCCGAACCCGGTGGAGCCTTGGGAACTGGATGGCGCGCTGGACCAAGCGAGGAGGGTTCTGTGGCCATGAACATCGGAGCGCCCGGCAACGCCATGATCAGAACTGGGCTTAAGGAGACTGGTGGGGTGGGTAAACAACCAAAGGAGCTGAGCGCACTTGCGAAGCGGGTGGAAGCCTTTCTCGCGGAGACGCGAATGGACCCTCAGCAATTCGGGCTTGAAGTGTTCAAGGAACGTCACCTTGTCCGCGATCTGCGCAAGGGTCGGAACTTCGGCCCGGTATTTGAGGCGAGGATCATGGCGTATCTCAGCGCGCGCCAGTTCAAGCATCCAGAGACCGACGGCGTTTTGAAGCCGTCACTCCAAACAATGGAGAAGCACGATAGGATTGTCTGTGGTCGGATGCAGGTCGAAGCCGAAGCGCGCCGCATCCCGCTCAATGATTTGCTCGCTCAGGTCTGTCTAATGGGGTGGGCCATATATGCGTCTCAGCGGGGGCTGGATTGATGGCTGCCCTCTCCGAAAAGCGCGCTCGGTTCGTTGCTGAGTACCTTGTCGATTCGAACGCCACTCAGGCGGCGATTAGGGCAGGGTACAGCCCCGCAACGGCTGAACAGCAGGGTCACCAGCTGCTTAAGAATACTTCAGTCGCTGAGGCTGTCGAAGCCGGTCGTAAGCGCATCATGAACAAGCTGGAGATTACCCAGGAGCGGGTTGCGACCGAACTCGCCAAGATCGGCTTCTCCAACATGCTCGATTACATCACGATCGGTGCCGACGGCGATCCTCGGTTCGACCTGTCGGCGCTCACCCGAGACCAAGCCGCGGCCATATCCGAACTGACCGTTGAGCAGTTCATGGATGGTCGCGGCGACGATGCTCGGGAGGTCCGTCGCATCAAGTTCAAGCTGGGCGACAAGCGCGCCGCCCTGGTTGATCTCGGCAAGTACCTGGGCATGTTCACCGAGAAGGTTGATCTAACCTCTGGCGGGGAGAAGCTGCCGGAAGAGGTGATCGCAATTCGCGTTGCCGCGCTGTTCAACGGGGTTCAGCACCGCAGCGCGGCGGGTGGGCAATGACCACGATCGCATGCACGAGCGCCGGCATGGCTGGCGATGGCCGGATCATGCGGGGGAGCATCATCGCGGCAGAGAGCGCCGTGAAGGTCCATCGCCTGGAGGATGGAACGCTGGTCGGCTGCGCGGGGCAGACCTTGGACAGCATGGCTTTTCGCGACTGGCTGGCAGGCGGTGAAGAGGGGAAGCGGCCCAAGGCATCCTCTCCGTTCGGCGCGCTGGTGTTCAAACCGGATGAAACTCTCTGGTACTATGCCGACGGCAGCAGTGGCGCCATCGTTGACACGCCTATGGCGATTGGAAGTGGGTCTGAGTTGGCCATGGGAGCCATGCTTGCCGGCGCCGATGCAGAACAGGCCGTGAAGGTCGCTGCCCGCGTTGATCCATACACCGGCGGCAGGATTACCGTTCACCTGGTCGGGCGCTGAATGACCGCCCCCGGTCTCCAGCATTATTCTCCCGCCGATGTCGAGCGCATCCGTGGGCTCATGACGCAAGACGAGCGGGACGAAATGGATCGCCTGCTGGCAATGGACCCGAAGCTGTGGCGCCCGCAGCATGGGCCTCAGAGCCGCGCCTATGAAAGCCGAGCTGACATCATCGGCTTTGGCGGTTCGGCAGGTGGCGGCAAGACGGACTTGGCTGCTGGCCTGACGCTGGAGGAGCATAAACGAACGCTCTACCTTCGCAGCGAGAAGAACCAGACGGAAGGCTTTGCCCAGCGTATCGAGCAAATCTTGGGAAGCACCAAAGGCTATAACAGCCAAAAGAGTTCGTGGCGGCTGCCCGGGCGACGCCTGCTTGAACTCGGTGGTCTCGAAAACCAAGGGGACGAAAAGCGGTGGCAAGGCCGGCCGCACGATCTCGTTATCCTGGACGAGGCGACAGAGATCAGGGAAGCGCAGGCTCGCTTCGTTATGGGCTGGGCGCGTACCGATGATCCTGAACAGCGCGTTCGTGTCCTGCTGCCGTTCAACCCGCCGCGCACTGTGGAAGGGCGTTGGGTCATCCGGTTCTTCGCACCGTGGTTGGATGACAAGCACCCGAACCCGGCACAGGATGGCGAGCTGCGCTGGTTTACCACGGTAGGCGGCGAGGATTTCGAGGTGAGCGACAACCGCCAGTTTGTGCTGGTGGATGGCGTCGCCTGCTATGACTTTGATCCAGCCGACTTCAAGCCGGAGGACATTCTTCGCCCGCTGTCGCGCACGTTCTTCAAGTCGCGGGTGTCGGACAATCGCTACTACGTGAACAGCGACTACATGACCCAGCTTCAGGGTCTGCCGGAGCCGCTGCGTTCCCAAATGCTCTACGGCGACTTCCAAGCCGGTGTTGAAGATCCCCGCGACCAGGTGATCCCGACGGCGTGGATCGATGCGGCGATGGATCGGTGGCAGGAGCGCGAACGCAAGGGCGCGATGGATAGCCTCGGCGCCGACATCGCGGCCGGCGGCAAAGACAACATGGTAATCGCCCGCCGGCACGGGTCATGGTTCGATGACCTGATCCGCATTCCCGGCAAGGACATCCCCCAGACGCGCGCCGGGCCGATCGCAGCGAGCCATATCCTTTCCGCACGTCGCGACCGGGCGCCGGTTCATATCGACGTGGTAGGCTGGGGTCTCTCCGCCACGAACTTCCTTCAGGAGAACGGCGTCCAGACGGTGCCGGTCAACGGCGCCGGCAAGTCGTTCGAGAGAACCGCCAGCCCCACGGCAGGCCCACTCGGTGCGTTTGGCTCCTCGCTCGCCTTCTTCAACAGGCGCGCTGAGGTGATCTGGCGGATGCGGGAAGCGCTCGATCCCACCAATCCGCACTGCGTCGATCTGCCGGACGATACCGAGCTGCGATCCGATCTCGCCGCTTATCGTTGGAGCTTCACGCCCAACGGCATCAAGATCGGCGGCAAAGATGACATGCGCAAGGTTCTCGGCCGCTCGCCGGACGCTGGCGACGCCGTGTGCCTGGCGAACATGGCGACGATGAAGACGGAGACGCTTCAAGCCATTCAGGATCACCAGGAGGAGACGTACGATCGCTTCTCGGAGCTGGATCGGGAGTTCGGGCGCGCATGATGGATGATCGTTGGCTTTCGAACAGGTATTTTCGAGCACTTTCCGATGCCGAACTCCACGCCGGCTATACGCCTGACGGCCTGTTCCAGCGAGGAGTGAATTGCGGGAGAGCGTGGCGAGAGATCAAGCGTCGCGCGGCCTGTCGTCCCCGGCAACTCGATCAGCCTCCGCAGTTGCCTACGCCGCCTTAAGGAAATCCAGACCCACGCTAGTTTCCCGCCATGCTCAAGCGGGATGATCATTGATGTGCGGCTCGTTGCTCCAGAAGCTAAGCCCGGCGGCGGCTATCGGCGGGAAAAAGGTTGGGATCGGCGCATTGAGCCCAGCTGCTCTCGCCGTTTCGATGCTCACTAAGAAGAAGAAGCCTCAGCAGTCGGCGGCGGCCGCTGGCGGATCGCCTGCCGCTAGCTTCATGGGCGTGGCACCCAAGTCCACGCTGGGCGGCGCCTGATGTGCGGCTCCGCGCTCTTCGGCAAGCCGCCCAAGCCGGTGATGCCTGCCCAGTTCCAGGATGCGAAGTCGCCGGAGTACGACGCGCGCGGCCGTTCCGGGCAGCGTGAAGCCCGTCGCCGCGGCTTCGCCAGTTCGATCCTGATGGCGATGCAAAAGGGCGCGCTCGTCCCGCCCGCCACCACTGCCAATCAGATGAAAACGACCCTCGGCTGATGCCGGACAGCTCCTCCCCCGCAGGCACTCGCCGCGCGTTGACGCTGAGGGAGCATTGCGACCTCCGTTCGCGTCGCATGAAGGCGGAGCGGGAGGACTACGATCCTGTCTATTACGAGATCGCCACCTATGCCGCGCCGGCACGATCGCGCTTCAATCACAACAACCAGGTGCCGAGCCGCAAGAAGCGGGCTCGAGCCCATACGCTGTACGACGGCCATGCGATCGGCGCCTTCAACATCCTCTCGGGGGGCATGACATCGGGCCTTTCCAGCCCCTCGCGCCCGTGGTTCCGCTTCGCACTTCCCGATCCCGACTTGATGAAGTTCTGGCCGGTGAAGGTCTGGCTCGCCGATGTCGAGCGCATCATCTACGATTTTCTCGGCAAAACGAACTTCTACACCGCCGTGAAGAGCGGCTATTCCGAACTCGGGCTGTTCGGCACCGAAGCGATGTTCATGGATGAACATTGGAACTCGGGCATCGTGTTCTCCACCATGACCGCTGGCGAATATTATCTCGCCTGCGGCGATGATCAGCGCGTCGATACCCTCTGCCATCATGTCCCCATGACGGTTCGCCAGATCGTGCAGCGGTTCGTCGCCGATCGCTTCGACAGCCACACGATGCACTGGGATCGGGTCAGCCGCACAGTGAAGCAGCTGTGGGACAATTCGAACGACGATACGACGGTGCAGGTCATGCGCCTAGTCGAGCCGAACCCAGCCTATGACAGCTTCCGCGGCGACGCGGACGGTAAGCGGTTCCGTTCGCTCTGGTGGGAGTGCGGCAACGATAACAAGACCGCTATCCTCAGCAAGAGTGGGTACGAGGAACAGGCGTTCGTCGGCGCTCGGTGGCAGACCATCGGCAACGACACCTACGGCTCGGGACCGGGCTGGAACGCGTTGCCCGATATGCGGGTGCTGCAAGTGCAAGCGAAGCGCCTTGGCGAGCTGACGGACCTCCTAGCTAAGCCGCCGGTGGTCGCCCCGGTAGGAACTCGGGTGAAGCTGACTCCCGGTGCCGTGACCTATGCTGCCCAAGTGGACATGGCTGGCGTGAAGCCGCTGTTCCAGGTCGACGGGCAAGCAATCGATCGCGTCGAACAGACGATGGCCAGGCTGTACGGCAAGATCGACACCGCTGCTTTCGCCGACATCTTCATGGCGATCACGCAGATGGACGGCGTTCAGCCGCGTAACCAGGAAGAGATTTTCGCGCGTAACGAGGAGAAGCTGACCCAGCTTGGCCCGGTGGTGGAACGCGTATCGACGGAGAAGCTGAAGGTCATTCTCGACCGCGTGTTCTATGTTTTGGAGCGCCGCGGCGCATTCCCCGAGCCGCCGGAAGAACTGGACGGCATCAAGCTGTCGATCGAGTTCATCTCGACGCTCGCCCAGGCTCAGCGGATGATCGGCCTCAGTCAGGTCGAGCGGGTGGTCGGCTTCGTTGGCAACCTCGCTGAGTCGTTCCCTGAAGCGGCTGACAACCTCGATCCCGACGCGCTGGTGCATGAATACGCCGACCGCGCGGGCTCGCCTCCGAAGATCATGCGCGATCCTGCCGCCGTCGATGAACTGCGGCAGCAGCGTCAAGCCAGCGAGGCTGAAGCAAAGGCTGCCGCTATGATGCCGGCCGTCAAGCAGGCGGCGGACGGTGCCCAGCTGCTGTCCGAGACGCCGATCAACACCGGCGAGCCGAACCTGCTCGATACATTGATGGCAGGCACAGCGTGAGCAACGGTGTCCGGGAGCAGCAGCAGAAGGAAGACATGATCCTTTTGATGGGCCGGCCGGAGTTCCGCCGGACCCTATTCAGGATAATCGAAGAGGCGGGTATATTCTCTTCTGCCGCTGGGTCCGAAGAGCGCTCCCTTTCTGCGAGAGAGGGGCGGAGGAGCCTGGGGTTAGACATCCTTCGCTGGGCCGAGGAGGCACTGCCCTCCGCCGCGCACCCAAGCAGCATCCCCGTGATCACGATGATGTCCGCGCTCCGCGAAGAAGTTCAACCACAGGAGGAATCGAATGGCCGGCGAGGCAGAAGTTCAAGAACTGACACAGACGGAGACCCAGACGGCGGAGACCGCGGGCTCTTCGAGCGAGGCTGAGACCGGCACCGCTGCTGCCACCGAAGGCGCCGAAACGGCGACCGGCGGCGATGAGGCGACGGCACTCGGCAAGAAGCCTGAGGCGGAAGGTGACGAAGAGGGCAAGGAGGGCGCCGACACTGGCGCCGCCTCCATCCTCGGCGCGCCGGAAGCGTACGAGATCAAGCCGCCGGAAGGACGCGAGTTTGACCAGGAAGTGTTCGATCTCGTCGCCGACGATCTGAAGGGCATGGACCTCTCCAATGAGGGCGCTCAGCGCATCGTTGACCTGTATGCCGAGAAGGTTCTCCCAAAGGTGGAGGAGCGGATGCTCGCGCAGGTGCAGGAGCAGAGCCAGCTTGCCACCGCCCAGTACCGCAAGGACTGGCTGGATGCTGCCAGGGCTGACCCTGAAATTGGCGGCGCGAAGTGGGACGAAAGCCTGCACCTCGCCGCCAAGGTGTTCGACACGGTTGGTATGAAGGTCAGCGACCCTCTGCGGGTGCTGCTGGAAGAAAGCGGCCTCGGCAATCACCCCGATTTCATTCGCTACCAGCGCCGTGTTGCGCAGCTGATCGGCGAAGATCGCACCGAAGCTGGCGATGGTCAGCCCGGCGGCGCGCGCACCGGCGCGCTGAGCCTCTATTCTGACGAATTTCAGCCAAAAACGTAAGGAGACTGAACGATGCCTGCTCGCAATGGAACCGTCGCAACCCTTGTGGATGTGACCGCCGGCTACGGCGAGGATGGCGCCTCCCAGGGCACCATCGCGGAAATCCTGACCAAGGAGAACGCGATCCTCGAAGACATGACCTGGAAGGAAGGCAACCTCCTGACGGGTGAACGCACCTGGGCCCGCACGGGCAAGCCGGGGGTCGCATGGCGCCGTTACAACCAGGGCGTTCCCCGCTCGAAGGGCACCGCCGGCTCCGTGGATGAAGCCTCGGCGCAGCTCGCCGCCACGTCGCAGATGGATCGCAGCCTTGCCATCCTCGGCGGCAACCCGGCGCAGGCCCGCGTCAACTTCGCCAAGCCGTTCTTCGAAGCGATGAACGACGAGATGTCGGAGACCGTGTTCTACGGAAACTCGTTTTACGAGTCGAAGGAGTTCACCGGCCTGGCGCCGCGGTACAATAGCTTCGCGGGTCCGACGGGCGACTACATCATCGATGCCGGCGGCACCGGCAACGACAACCGCTCGATCTGGGTGGTGAACTGGGATCCCGAAGCGATCACCGGCATCTTCCCCAAGGGCTCTAAGGCCGGTCTGCTCCACATGGACATGACCAAGGGTCGCGAAGCTGGTCCGGACGGCTGGCCGGTGGGTGACATCGTGCATGACGAAGCCGGCAACGGCTACCCGGCATATACCGATTACTTCCAGTGGGACGCCGGTCTCGCTGTGAAGGATCACCGCCACGCCGTCCGCATCGCCAACATCGACTTCTCGCTGTTGACGAAAGATCGCAGCACCGGCGCCGATCTCGAAGACCTGCTCGTGCAGGCGATCGAGCGCATCAAGGCGACCGGCAGCAACGCCGCGATCTATGCGCCGAAGCCGCTCAGCGGCATGCTTCGCCGTCAGGCCCTGACCGATACCCGAGCCGGCCGCGGCTTGCTCGGCTTCGACCAGATCGGCGGTCGCCGCGTCACCGTCTTCGACGGTCTTCCCATCCGCCCAGTCGACGCCCTGAACGTCGATGAAGCCCGCGTCGTCTAAGGAGAGATCGACATGAACACCGACAAGGAACTGCTCGCTTCCGAGAAGCAGGCGCTTACCGCCACCGCCGTCTCGACCGATTCCATCATGGTTTCTGGTCTGTCCGGCCTCGACCGGGGCTCGCGATTGCGCGCCTTTGCCCAGCTGGAAACTGCCCTCACGGGCGGCACCGGCACCGGCGTCACGGTGGAAATCATCCAGGCGGACAACGCCGCCCTGACGCAGAACGTGGAGTCTCTTTTCTCCACCGGGGTCAAGGCGAACGGCACTAATACCGCCGCTGGCAGCCGCCTCGTGGACGTGCCGATCCCGGCCTTCACGAAGCCCTACGCCGGCTTCCGCTACACCATGGCTACCGGCGCTTACGCGGCAGGTGCCATCACGGCGGGCTTCGTCGTCGGCACCGAAACGCCGCAGGCAACTCGCCCGCTGGCGGAAAGCCACGGCTTCTAAGGAGAGAATGACATGGCCGAAAAAGTAGTCACCAAGAAGTCGTTCATCGGCGGCCGTATCGTCCTTCCGGGCGAAGTCGTGGATGTGGACGCCAAGGGCGAACTGGCACCGGCGGCTTCGACGCCGATCGGCGCTCTCACCGTCGATCAGCTGCGTTCCGCGCTCAATGCGCGGGAGTCGAGCGAGAAGGGCGAACAATTCGGCGGCAACCTCGCCGATCGCTCCGACGCATCGACTGGTTCTCAGCCGCTCGAAATGGCTCGCGTCGCGCCGGCTTCGGCCGGTTCGACGGCTCCGCAGGGCCTTCCGCCCGGCACCGAGCCCCACGGCGAGTCCTTCTTCCGTCCTGCGTCGGAAGGCGCGGAAGCGGCGGTGGAAGAAGTCGTTGGCGCTGAAGCTGCCGCACCGGCAGCGAAGCCCCGGCGTCGCGCCAAGGCCGGCGACAAGGGCTGAAGAAGTAGAGACGGGCGCTACGCCCCCATGGCGCCCGTCTCTGCACCAGAAGGAATAGAACATGGCGAAGCTGCGGATTTGGGAATCGGTGCGTGGGGCAAGCGGACTTCCGCTCGTCCGGCTCGATGATCGAGTGAATTACCAGGAGGTGACGTTCAGCGGCGCAGCCGCGGCCTCTGCCGCCTTTGACGCCGACACAAGCGTAATTTCGGTTCTTGCAGACGTAGCATGCGCCGTGAAAGTATCCAGCGATCCCACCGCCGACATCAACAGCTTTCCTGTGCCAGCAAATACCAGGATCGACTTCGAAGTGACGCCGGGCTCTAAGATCAGCGCGATTGCAGCCTGATGGTTCTTGGTTCTCTTGGCTGCCTTGGCCTCAATCTAGGCCCTCGCTCAGGCGGTGCCGCGGTGGTTCCCCCGGCGCCGTATGCGTTGTTCGATCCCGAAGCGAACGCATCTGTTGCAAACCCGACTTCTGCCGGCGGCGCTGCTACCATTACTAAGACCGGCGACACGGGCGGTTATGACGGCCGCGCCCAATCGTGGGACGTCATGCCGCCGAACTTCCTCGCCCGGTTCCGCACCACCGTTGATGACGGCGTGTTCTATCTTGGTTGGGCAGGTTCCGGAGCGACGGGACCGAGCGATTTCGAGTGGGCAGTCGCGATCGATGCCAGCATTGTTTATTGCGAAAGCTACCAGAAGGGCAGCCTCGCGTTCGGCCATGGCGCAGCGGACTCCAGCACCCTTCGTGTTTTCGTCCGGCGGTTGAATGGCGAGTGGACCGTCTGGACCAAGGACGGCAGCGACGATTTCGCCGGGGCGGTTCTACGCCACACCTACAACGACAGCGGCATCGACACGAACGCCTTCTACGCAACGGCCTTGCTTGCGACGCCTGGTATGGCTGCTGAGGTAAGCATCACCGCCCTTTAAGCGCATCCCATAAGCCGGCGACCCGCTCAGCGGACCTGGCAAGGAACAAACTATGCCGCCATTTCAAGAACCTCAAATCGCCACTGCGGCGCCAGTTGTCGGGGACGGATGGGAATACAGCCGCTTGAACGGTCCGTTCTCCACCCTCTCAACCGGCACCCGCAACATCGGCCTCGGCTTCATCCCTCTACCTGAAACGGATTACGAGTTCGAAGCGTCGCTTTCGGTCATTCGGGCCGGCGAGGGACTGCCGATCATCGCGGTTTCTTGGGGAACTGGCATGCTCAACGGGGGAGCGGCGAAAATTGCAGGCTCGAGCCATCCTCTGGGGGCCACCGTTGGCGCTGCCGAAGCCGTGATCGATCAGCCAAAGAATGTAACTGGGTTGGTGCATATCACCGGCCTGGTGCGGGCGGGGCACAGCCCGCAGGCAATCAACCTTCAAGTCGCTTCGCAAGCCAAGAACGAAGAGGTGATCATCGGCGACCTCTCGTTTCTGCGCTTCCGAGCCGTCCCTTAAGGAAATCGGCGCCTTCGCTATCGAAGTGCCATGGCCCTCAGCAAAGTCCAAATCGCGAATATGGCGCTGGCCGAAGTGCCGGCGTCCCGCATCTCTGGCCTAGACGAAGACAGCATCGAAGCCGGTCACGTCCGCGTTCATTATCAGCCTTCGCTGGAACTCCTGCTGGAAGCGCACGATTGGGATTTCGCGATAAAGCGTATCGTCCTCGCGGCTGTCGCGAACGATCGGCCGGACGAGCATGGCTCCGCATTTCAGCTTCCGGCAGACGTTGCGTCGCCGCGCCGCCTTGTGCCGAGCGCTACCGCCGCCGGCCTCGTCGCGCCGGGGGTCCCCAGCGTCCGCTCGGCGTTCTCGGCTGGGCTGGATGAGATGCTGACCATCTACCCCTACACCATCGCCGCCGGGAAGCTTTACACCGACCTTGATGGGGCGACGCTGGAGTATGTCTCCAACAACGTCAGCGAAAGCGCCTTCCCGGCGCTTTTCGCCCGTGCCCTCGGCCTGGAATTGGCAACGCGGCTGGTCTCGCCCATCAAGCAGGACACCAAGCGGCAGGACTATATTCGTGGAATGGCTGAGGTCGCCCGCGAACGCGCGATCGCCGACAACATGAACCGCCAGCCGCGCCAGCAATATGGCTTCGCGTCGGAGGAAGCGCGGGCTCGGGCGCTGGATTACTGATGACGTTCCGGGTCGGCCTCCACAACTTCAGCAAGGGCGTTCTCTCCGACGAACTGCAGGGTAGGCAGGATGTCGCCGCCTACAATGCGGGCATGAAGCGGTGCGAGCATGCCTACATCCTGAAATACGGGGGCATTGCCGGGCGGCCGGGAACGCGGGTGGTGTACGAGACGGAGACAGCGAACGTACGGCTGGTGCCTTTCGAGGTGTCCGACATCCAGAATTACATGATGCTGTTCGAGCAGGCGTCGATGAAGCCGATGACGCTGGGCGGCATGGTTCTGGAGCAGGAGCTGGTAATCACCGGCATCACCCGCTCCAATCCGGCTCAAGTCACGGTCGCCTATCATGGTCTTAGCGCCGGGGACGAGGTGTTTATTGGCGACCAGCTTGGCATGATCGAGGTGAACGACCGCATCTGGAAGGTGCTGGAGGTCACCGGCGTAAACACCTTTACGATCGACGCCGACAGTTCGGCATTCGGCGTCTGGACAGGCAACGTAGGCGGCGCAGTGAACCCTGGACCACCGCCTCCGCCGCCTTCACCGCCGCCTGAGGTGCCGCCACCGCCGCCGCCACCGGTCCCCCCAGCGGTTGGCGGCAACTACCCTGCTTACGGGAACTGGAAAGGTCGCGATATTCTGCACCCTGATATGGAGGTGCCGTAATGGGGGTCCGCCGCCTATACAAAGCCCCGATGCCTTTTAATGCGTCGGAGCTGCCGCAGATCGATTTCGCGCAAGCGTTCGATACCGTCTACACCGCGCATCTGAACCATGAGCCGGGCAAGCTTCAGCGGTACAGTCATACCGACTGGCGCTTCACGTCCCTGACATTCGGCTCCGACGTGCCGCCGCCTGGCGACGTGGCTGCGCTGGCAACGACCCCCAACACGGACGCCGCGAACTCAGGTGCCGCCTACTTCCCTCAGGAAAGCAGCTACGTCGTAACTGCGGTCAACGAGGAGACGGGGCAGGAGAGTCTGCCGTCCACCGCCTCTGTCGTGATCAACGACCTGACGCTGAAGAAGAACTATACGACGGTCTCCTGGTCGGCTGTGACGGGGGCGAATTATTACCGCGTCTACAAGCGCCGCAATCAGGGCGAATATGGTCTTGTCGGTCAGACAGAGCAGCTCACCTTCCGCGACGACAACATCATTGCTGACCTGACGGATGGCCCGCTTCAAGGCCGCAATCCGCTTACGGGCGAGGGCAACCGGCCCGCCACCGTCTTCTTCTTCGATCAGCGGCTGGGCTATGCCTGCACCGCGAATAATCCGAACGGCATGTACCTGTCCCGCTCCGCCGACTTCGAGAATATGGATGTCGCGCGGCCGGTGCGGGCGGATGACGCGATCTCCATTCGGCTGGTGGCGGAGAAGGTTAACGCCATCAATCAAGTCCTCCCGATGGACGATCTACTTGGGCTGACCTCGACGGGGATCTTCGTCATCCGGGGGTCGAATGATGATTACCTGTCCGCCAACCCGCCGCCCAAGTCCCGCCGGCGGTCGGCGCGCGGCGTGTCGCGGTTGAAGGCCATCACGATCGACACGGTGGCGCTCTACACTCTCGATAGCGGAGACGGCGTTTACTCGCTCAGCTATTCCCTAGAGCAGGACGGGCAGAAGTCGGCCGACGTGTCTGTTTTCTCACCTCACCTCTTCGAGGGCTTTCGCATCCACAGCTGGGCCTATGCCGAGAAGCCTCACTCGATAGTCTGGGCAGCACGCTCAGACGGGAAGCTGCTGTCCTTTACTTGGGAGCAGGACCAGGAAGTCTGGGGTTGGACGGGCCCGCACGACATGGGCGGGTTCGTCAATTGGGTTGCCGCGGTTCCGGAGAACGGTGAACACCGTGTCTACCTTTCGATCACGCGCAACTTCGGTGGCGAGGCCCGCCACTTTATTGAGCGCATGGCGTCGGTCAGGGTGCCGGAAAACGCCGCGCTGGAATGCTACCTCGATTGCGCGGTCAGTCAGCAATTCGAAACTCCCACGAAGACGATCCCCAACCTTCACCATCTCGAAGGGCGGACGGTAAGTGTTTTGGCCGACGGGGACGCTTATGCCGATAAGCTTGTGCAGAACGGCGAGGTCACTCTCGAACACGAAGTGACCATTGCCACTGTCGGGTTGCCGTACGTTGGTAAGGTGGAAACCCTGCCGGTTATCTACCCCTCGCAAGGCACCAATGCCGGCAAGCCTCAGTCACTGGGTCAGGTGGCGCTGAAGGTGGTGAAGACACGAGGCCTCAAGGTGGGACGCCGGGAAGCTGAGATGTACGCGCTTCGTGCGCGCGAAAACGAAAATATCGGGACTCCCACCGACAGGGTGACCGGCACCTTCAATGCCGCCGTCGAACCTGTGCAGTCCGGGGGAGCCTCCCTCATCATCCGACAGGAGAAGCCTTTTTCATGGCGCGTGACCTCGGTCTTTCTCGATCCTGTGCTGAGCGGGTAAAGCTGGTTCCGGCGTCGGCGGCGCATGTTGGCCGTATCGCAACACGGATGCGAGACGCCGATCGCGCTGAAGTTCGAGCCCTCGGCCATACGCCGAAGCAGGCGCTTCGACTGGCGCTTGTCGGTTCAAGCTGGGCTGTCACCGCTATGATCAACGGCTCGCCGCATGGCATGTTTGGGGTGACGCCGGTTGCGCCCTGGAAGGGGGAGCCGTGGTTTCTCGGCACAAACCTCATCTATCAGGAGCGGCGAGCGATGCTGGTGCTTGGGCAACGGGCCGTTGATCAGATGCAGGCGCAATTCAGTAAATTGGGGAATGTCGTATCAGTCCACAACGAGCGAGCGATCCGCCTCCTGGAGCGGTGGGGATTTACGGTAGGAGCCGACGTGCAGGTAATCGGTGATCTGGAGTTTCGGCAGTTCTGGAGGGCGCGCTGATGTGTGGTCCTGCGGCACTCGCCATCGCCGGCGCGGCTATGACTATCGGCGGGCAGATTACCGAAGGCGTCGGCGCCGCCCGCCAGGCCGGGTACGAAAGCAAGGTCGCCAAAATCAATTCAGGCTTGGAGTCGGAACGCGCTCGTGATGCGATCGTGCGGGGCGAAGAACAGGTTCGCATCTTCCAGAACAAGGCAGGGCAGGAGCGCGGGGCGATGCGCGCGGCGATGGCCGCGAACGGCATCGATCTGGATTACGGCTCCGCTTCCGACGTGCTGGGTGATCAGGCTCAGAACGCGGCTGAGGACGCGGCAGCGCTAACCCACAATTCCGAGCGCGAGGCGATGGGTTTCCGTCAGTCTGCGGCGAATTGGGCAGGGGAAGCGGCGGCGGCGAAGGCGCGCAAGCGAGGCGCGATTGTAGGCACTGTCTTCAAGGTGGGCGCCACGGCGCTGAGCTCGGCGTCTCAGGTCGGCAAGATCAACGCTGCCAAGAAGGCCGGCTAAAGGAAATCCGAAGAGGCCCTATCGTCCCTGACCATGCCAACGGTCAGTATTTCCGAGCGCCGCATCGATCAGCGTGGCCTAAGTCAAGAGAACGCCCGTGCCGCCGACATGACGGCGGGTACGCGAGCCATCGGTCAAGGCATGCAGGAACTGGGTGCTGAAGGCTCTCAGGCCGCCCAAGTTTGGGACCGCATCAAGATCGAGCGCGACGAAACGGACGCAAAGCGCGCGGACGTTTCGGCTGCTCTGACCTTGAACAAGCGCATGCGGCTTGACCCAGACGCCTTCCTGAACCGCCGCGGCGCCAATGCGCGTGACCTTACCACCGCCGCCGCAACCGACTTCGATACTATCAAGCAAGAGGCGCTGAAGTCGCTGCCGTCCAAGCGCTCTCGCGAGATGTTCGGACAGATTTTCGACCAGCGGGCGGCCAAGGAGCTGACGGTAATCAGCGGGCACGAAGTCGAGCAGGTGCGCGTTGATAAAATCGAGACGGCCAAAGCTGGCGCTCAGTCGTTTGCCGGCCTCGCCGTCGATAGCAGCAACGACCCGGAAGCCTTTCGGAAGATCCTTGCCGATGGCTTCAGTGAATATGACACCTTAGCGACGGCTGAGGGCTGGAGCCCTGGGCGCCTCAAGCAAATGAAGGCTGATTACGTCTCCTCGATTCACCGGCGCGTGGCTGAGAAACTTCGCGCTGGGGATCCCCGCGCTGCTGAAGATTGGCTGAATACCAACGCCGCCGAAATCAGCGACAGCGACGAAACGGCTATTCGCGAAACCTTGGTGCCGGGCTTGGAAGAGGCCCAATACGAAGACGACATGTTGGCGGTAGACGGTGCGATAAAGGATGCACCGCCGCCACCTGCGGAGACACCTGCTCCCTCAGCCTCCGGCGCCGCTGAGACGCCGGCAGCTACTCCGGCAGTCGCCTTCAAGCCCGCCATGATCACGCGCCGGGGAACCCAAGGTCAGACAGCGGCTCAACATCGCGCTCGGGGAAGTCAGAACGGCGTCGATATTCCTGCCCCGATGGGCGATCCCGTCTACCCGCCGATCGATGGCGTGGTGACACAGGTCATCCCGGACAACGGCGGCGACGGCGGCAATCAGGTGATCGTGCGCCACCCTGACGGCCGCGTGACGGGTTACGCTCACCTTTCGAAGATCACGGTGAAGGTGGGTGACCCGGTGGGGCAGGCCCGCCCAATCGGAAACGTCGGCTCTACCGGCCGCTCCAGCGGGCCGCACGTCCACTTCACGGTTCGGGTGAACGGTGAGAAGGTTGATCCAGCTACGCAGAAGTTTGGCGGCGCGACTGGCACGGGTGAGCCGGTCACGCGCTACACCGCCAAGCTGGACAACACTCAGGCCCTTTACGACACCGCTCACCGGCTTGCCGTTGATCAGGGCTGGTCCACGAAGCGCTACGAGCGAGTGCTGCGCGGGATCGACGCCCGCGCCAACCGAAACCAAGCTCTCTTGGCGGATCAAGAGCGGCTGGCGTCTCGCGAGGCGGCGGAGGTTATCGAGAAGCTTGGCCCCGGCGGTCTCACAAGCGTGAAGCAGATGGGCGAGGTCTTTCACCGCCTCCCGCCAAGCGAGCGTGTCTCGTACCTTGCCCTGATTGCGCAGAACACTGCGCCGAAGGAGCCCGAGTTCGATCCTGCCTTTGTGCTTGAACTGTCCGACCAGCTTGCCACCGATCCCGCAGGCTTCGCCGCTCGTGACGCCGCTGCTGACCTAGCGAGGCTGCCGAAGGGGTCGCAGATGACCTACATCGGCTGGCGCCGCTCAGCACTCGGTGAAGGCGGTAAGGATGGCCCCGCCGGCAAGGTGCCGAAACAGATCGATCACAGCAAGATCATCAACGTGTCCAAGCCGCTTCTTGATCTGGCGATGCCGGTTTCGAAAAGCCCGAACAAGAAGGTCGCTGAACAGGAGAATGCTGTTCGGGCGCGCCGGCTGCTGAGCTTCCGCACCTCCATGTCGGAGCAGCTTGCGGAGTTTGAAAGGGCGAACAACCGCCCTGCCGGCGACGACGACATTTTCAAGATGGCGTCGCGCCTGCTGACGGAGGTCCATTACCAGGATGGAAGTCAGGCGTTCGCCTACGAGCGCCCGCATGCACGGGGCGACGTTCGCATCCCCGCGGCAGAGGAGCGGCGCATCCAAAGCGACTACCTGACGCGCTTCGGCGAAGCACCGACGCGCGCTGAGGTGGTGCGCATCTGGTTTGACAGCGGATTGGGGCGCTAAGTGCCGCAGACACCATATGATCGGGCAATGGAACGTGCCCGCGCTCGGCGGCAAGCGCAGGAAAAGGAACTCGCCGCCGCTTGGGTCGCCTCCGTTGGGGAGCCGGAGGAGCGTCGCCGCCGCGCCGCTTCCGCAGATATTCTCGGCCGCGCCGTTGGGCTTCCCGGCGCCGCCGTCGAACAGAATTACGACCGCGTAAAGCACCTCTCCACGGCACAGCGGCAAGTCGAGACCGTCCGAAACAACCCGCGACTTCTTACCTGGATGAGCGATCCCCGCCGCGCCACCGTTGCGGCAGATGACGTGGATGCGCTGAACTCGGTGAGCGCCTGGTTCGGCCCGAACTCCACTGTCG
>DASVUO010000002.1:0-5039 GCA_036386995.1 Allosphingosinicella sp.
CGCCGCTTGGTCGTACAGGCAGATCGCCCCGTCGCCGCGCACCCACCACCAGGGCTCGCCGACCTGGAACCGCACCGGCAGCCCCGCCACCGCCGCAATGCCCGCAAAAGCCTGCGCCGCCAGCCGTAAATAGTTCATCGCCCCGTCATGCGCCGGCGACAGCAAGGCGGACGGCGGCTCCCACCCGGTCAGCGCCGGCGATCCATCCGCCGCGCGCTGCTTCCAGTCGCCCCGAACATGCTGATCGAGAAGCTCGAACGACAGCGACCAGATGATCTGGAACTGGAGCGTCTTCGCCCGCCGCGCGAAGTCTCCGTGCCACGCCGCGCACGGCCCGTTCAGCACGCCCCCCGCCAGACTGATGTAGAAGCCTGTCCCGAGCGTAGTCGAGGGGCCCCCCGACGCGCTCTCGAGCCGGAAATAATGGCTCATTCCGACATAATGGTTGATCGTGCCGCGATAGCCGAGCTGTAGCACGTTGCGCAGCACCCGCGCCGGCGTCAGGTGATACAGATCGTCATAGCCGGTCGCGATCCGGAGCCTGTGCTCCGGCACCAGCACGTCGCCTATCGCGAGCACCGATCCCGATCCCTCGCACTTGATCGCGCTAAGCTCCGCCCAGCCTTCCGCGGGCGCCTCCAGCGCCGCATCCTCGCCAGTAAAGCCGGGCGCGGCGAGCGACACGAACATCCGGTCGATGTTCCATGGCCAAACCGGATCGTCGCTCTCCCAGCCCCCGGCAAGCGCCGCGAAGTCGAGGCTGATCTGCGCATCCACCGGCGTGCCGACGGCATAGTTCCAAAGCCGCACATACCAGCTGCGCGCCTGCCCGGCCTGATCCCGCCCCTCGACCGTCAGCGTCGGCCCATCCACCGCATCGAGCGCCCTTACGCCCCCGCTCCGCCACCGAAAGGAGAGCCGGCACGTCGCGAACTCCCGGCTGGTCTCATAGGAAAGCAGCGGATGGTCCCACCGATCCTCCGCCTCCCAGATCAACCCGGCGAGATCGTTGGCCCGGTAGAAAACGCACTCCACCCGAAGCGCATCCGCCGCCGTGGTGGTCACCGACGCCATCATCGGCCGCGGAAAATTCACGGTCCAATAACGCGGGTCGAACCTCTTCACCCACCCGCGCCTCTTCCCGCGCATGTCCGCGGCCAGCCAAAAAGGCATGTACTCTCTCCTGGTCCTTGAATTGGCGGGCGCCCGCGCTGCGGCCTAGTAACGGCCACTCTAGCCGGATATGATCGGAAGCTTGGGCCACCTTCCGGTGGTGACCTTTCTCAGCTGGGCCTAGATGCGATCGTTCAATCTTGCGGGTGTGGAATACCCGCTCAACCACCTGCGCAGTTTTCGGGTCGTCGTTCCGGCGCAAGACCCGCTCGCCGCGCCAGCCGTCCTTCAGGTCACCTTCAGCAATCACGTCTACACCGAGAAGTGGGACCCGGGGGTACACACCCTCGACAGGCTCATTGTGGAAAAGGGTGAAGAACGGGCGTTCTGCCCTGTTGGCTATGGCTGCTCTATTGTGCTGCCGCAGCTCATCAATTCACATGTCACGGGGAAGGCCTTCGAGGGCCGGGACAGCAAGGGTGCGCGCAACCACTTCTTCTATGCGCAGGCGGATAGCATCTCTTACCCGATCTACTTTCGGCTCGGACCTGCGGGTCGCATCCCCGGCGCGCATGGCATTCTGCACATCATCAGCGCGTATCAGAATCCGCGCCTTCCCGCCCGCCATCGCTTTCAAGCGATCAAGTTCGCACGCCTCGTGCATCAAACCTGCCCGCCAGCGTAGAACAAAAAAAATAGCCTCCCCGGTGAGGGGGAGGCTATGTGCGAGAGACCCTTACGTCCACATTTCGCGGAACCCTTGCGGGCGGCACATCCCGTATCTCGCTTCGGATGTGAGGGCTTAACTAGCAGCGAAAGAGCTAAGTTTCAACTGAATCTTGAACTGGCTTTTTAACCACCTTCCACAGCCAATGCCGAACCTGGCTTTGGAAGTGGCTTAAACAAGCTCTTTGCTGGCTTGTTTGCACAGCAACCTGCAGTCAAGCGTCTGGCTAATCCTCCACCCGCATCAGTGCCTGCCGCACCGCCCGCGCGACCTGCCGCGAGGAGCGCGCCAGCGCCTGCGGCTCGTTGCCGCCTGCCGCGTCGATCCGGATGTTGACCCGCACGTCGCGCCCGCCGCCGCCGCCGCGCCCGCCGGCGTCCACCCGCCCGCTCGATGTCGGCACGAACAATTCCGGCCCGCGCTCGCCGACCAAGTAAGGCCGCCCCGGGGACACCGGCCCGCCCGTCGCCCGCCCCGGTGCGCCGAGCACCGCCGACAGCACCTGCGCCGCTGCCCCGATCAGACTTGCCGTCCCGCCGCCCCCACCGCCCGCGCCGCCGCCGCCGGCGAGCGCATTGAGCCCGTTGCGGATCGCCGCCGACGCAATCTCCGCCATCGCCGCAAGCGCCACCCGCTTCAAATCCTCGAAGCCGAACTTGCCGGTGGTCACCGCCCGCACCAGCGCATTCTCAAGCACCTGCCCCGCCCGCTCCAGCCCGGCGGCGAGGGGCCCTTCCAGCTGGCCCCGCATCTCCGCCACGTCGCGGGCAAAGGCGCCCGTGTCCGCCCGCACGGCCACGATCAGCCGCTCGATCTCTTCGTCCATGATCCATGCCCCTTAATCCGGAAACAGCGCCCGAAGCCGCTCCAGCTCCTCGCTGTCCAAGCCGGCGTGCGCCTCCGGTGCCAACGCCGCCAAAACCGCGCCAAGCTCCGCCGGCGTGGCCTGCCAGAACTCGCCCGGCCGCCACCCAAGCAGCGCCCCGGCCACCCCCGCCAGCCGCCCAGCAGCCTCCGCGAAACGCATCACCGCCCCTGCAAAATCTGCCCAAGCAGCGCCTTCAGAGCAGGCGCCACCCCGGCCAGGCCCATCTCGGCGATCGCCGCCCCGATCCGCTCCCGGGTCACGCCTTCGCCCCGCCCCGCCGCGCAATGCCAGAACAAGGCGGCCATCTCGGCAAGCGTCAGCCGCCCTTCCGCCGCCCGCTCCACCAGCGCGAACAACGGCCCCAATTCCTCCTCCGCCGCCACCAACGCTTCAAAGCTCGGCCGCAACACCAAAGCCTCGCCGCCCACGCACAACGCCGCCTCCCCCCGCACCGGGTTCGCGCCGCCGCTCATAGCGCCGCCACCGCGCCCGAGCTCTCCAGGCTCAGCGCGTAATTGCGCTCGCCATTGTAATCGCCCGAATAATCCAGCCGCGTCACCAGAAAGCGCCCGCGCATCTTCTCGCCGCTCTCGAAGCTCAGCTCATAATCGTCGAGCACGCCGCCAAGCGCATTCGCCTTCACCCGAAGCTCCGCCCCCGACCCGGTGAAAATGCCGCTCGCCGACACCGACACCGATCGTACCCCCGCCCCCGACAGCAATTCGCGCCAGCCGCCGCTGTCCTTGGTGGTGACGTTCACCGGCTCGCCGTTCACCGACATCTGCGTCGTCCGCATGCCGGCAACCGTTGCGAAAACCGGCGGCTGCGCGCCGTTCCCGATCTTCAGCAAAAATGCGCTTCCTTTTTCCGCGCCCATGGCTCAGTCTCCCTTCTCTTCAAGCTGTTGGATAGGAATTGGGGATGATTTCTTCCGTGCTTGCCATGGCGCTCGCTGCTGCCGCGCCTGGCCCGTCGCCGACTGGCGTTATTCAGGCCCGCAAGGCCTATTCGGCCTGCCTCGGCGCCTTCATGAAAAAGAGCGTTGCCGACAAAACCGAAGCGGCGGCCTTCGCCACCGGCCTCGGCCCGGCCTGCGCTGCCCAGGAACAGGCGTTCCGCGCCGCCTCCATCGCCGTCGACGTTGCGTCCGGCATCAAGCGCGCCGAGGCGGCGGAGAATGCGGCCATGGTGGTCGACGACATGGTCGCCAACACCAAGGACACCTTCACCGCCTGGACGACGCCCGTCCCAAAAAACTAAAGCGCAAGCAGACGCGCCCGATACTCCACCGTCGCGGCGGTCAAAGCGGAGGGCGCCGGCGCGCGCGGTGGCACCGTGCGCTCGCGCAGGAAGTGCAGCGAAACCAGCTGCCAGCCCTCGCCGTCGCCCTCGATCGCTTCCAGCTTGAGCTGCGCCGCGCGAAGCAGGTCGCGAAGCCGCATCGGTCGCTCGCCCCGGTCCCAGAGCGTCACGGCAAGCCGAAGCTCGCGCCCCCGCCCCTGTTTGAAACCCCAGTCCGTTTCTGGCCCCAGCTCGACCACCGCATAAGGCGCGACCGCCTGGAAGGGCGGCGCGTCGTAGACGCCGATCCCGCTTACCGTCTTCAGCGCCGCCACCGCCCGCGCGGCGAGCGCGTCGCTTGCTCCCAACCCGCTCATCGCACCCTCTCGATCAGCCAGCGCAGCGCCGGCTCGTTCAGCATCCGGCGCATCAGGTTGCGGCCAACAAGCCGCACCCCCTCCTCGCTCGCTTCCACCTGGACGCCCCCCGGCGCCTCTCCGGCCGCGGCCTCGGCAAGCCGGCGCGCGGCCTCGCGCGCCCGCCTTTCGCCAAGGCGGCGTCCTCTCTCCAGCAATGTCTCGAACATCAGCGCAACCGCAGACCGATGCGCCGCCACGGCCGCCAAAGCGCCGTCACCGCCGCCGGCACCGCTCCGCCGCTGTCCCCGTCGCGATGCGCATAAAGCTGCGCCGCAAACCGGATGATCCCCTGCCGCAGCGCCTCGGGCACAGCCGCCCACTCCTCAGCAAGACCAGGCTGGTAGGTCACGCGCACCCGCGTCGCCCCGCTTGCGTCCGTCACCCGCACCCAGCCATCGCCCCGCGCGTCGATGTCGATATGGTAAGCCGACACCGGCAGCCCCGCCGCCAGCCCATCGGCGCGGAGCGACTCCACCCCGGTAATCGCCCGCACCGGCCCGCGCCGCAGCCGCCGCCACGCCGCGCTCGCCGCAATCGTTTCGCTGAACGCCCGCGCAAGCAGCACCCGCCCGGTAAACGCCTCGCACTGCGCTCCCGCCGCTCCGACCAGCCGCTCCAGCAACGCATCCTC
>DASVUO010000003.1:0-17319 GCA_036386995.1 Allosphingosinicella sp.
GCCGAAGTCGGCCAACAGGCTGACCACGTAACCGCTCCAGCCGACTGCGACCACCGAAGCGGCGAGGCCGTATTCGAGGAGAAGGAGGGCGCCCATGATCCACGCGACGAACTCGCCAAGCGTGGTGTAGCCGTAGGTGTAGGCCGAGCCGGAGACCGGCAGGGTGGAGGAAAGTTCGGCGTAGCACAGGCCGGCGAACGCGCAGACGATGCCGGCGACGACGAACGAGAGAAGAACCGCCGGGCCGGCGTGAAGCGCCGCGGCGCTGCCGGTGCGAACGAAGATGCCCGCGCCGATGATGCAGCCGACGCCGAGCAGAAGCAGGTTCCACTTGCCAAGCGTGCGCTTCAATTCGCTGGTCTGGGTTTCGCGCTGAACCTGCGCGATCGACTTGCGTGCGAACATCTGTCCTAGCACGCCCTTCTTCACCCTTGGCGGTGTACTGGCCATTCAGTTTCCCCTTTGAAAATCACCGGCCTTGCCGGTTTGAGGCGGAACCTAGCCAGTAATGACGCCCCCGCAAAGAGTTTAAACGCGGGAAAGCATGGGCCCGAGTCCACGTCCGCCGAAGAGATGGACATGAAGATGCGGCACTTCCTGCCCGCCATGCGCGCCGACATTGGCGAGCAGGCGGTAGCCGGGCTCAACCAGGTCGAGGCTGCGCGCAACCTGGCCGACGGCGCGCACGAAGCCGGCAATCTCCGCATCGGAGGCGCGGGCGGAGAAATCGTCCCACGAAACGTAGGCGCCTTTTGGGATCACCAAGACGTGCACCGGAGCGGCCGGCGCGATGTCGTGGAAGGCCAGCGCGTATTCGTCCTCGAACACGGTCTTGTTCGGGATCTCGCCGCGCAGGATCTTCGCGAAGATGTTGTCTGGGTCGTACGGCAGAGTGGCGTCTATGGGCATGGGCGGCTCCTCCTGTCGCATCGCCTCCAACATGGATCAGGCGCCGGGTGCAAGCGCGCTTGACCGGGCGGCGGGCGGCGCTACCACGGAAAGCATGAACGACGACGCGCCCGACAGCCTGATTCCGTATGACGAGATCGTCCAAGAGGCGCTGCGCGCGGTGGTCGGCCGGGTGCTTGGCGAGGTGGAAACCACCGGCGTTCTGCCGGGCGAGCACCATTTCTACATCACCTTCAAGACCGCGGCGGCCGGAGTCGACATTCCGCGCCACCTTTCCGAGCGCTTTCCCGACGAAATGACCATCGTCATCCAGAACCGCTTCTGGGACCTGAAGGTCGGCGGCGACGGCTTCGAAGTAGGCTTGAGCTTCAACCAGTCGCCGGCGCGGCTGGTAATTCCCTTCTCGGCGATCACCGGTTTCGTCGATCCGGCGGTGAACTTCGCGCTCCAGTTCCAGGCGCAAACCGACGAAGCGGGCGCCACCGAGCATGACGAGGCCGAGAACGACCGACCGCCCGTTGAGCCGGTGGAAGACGGCTCCAACGTCGTCTCGGTGGATTTCAGCCGGAAAAAATAGGCGTAGCCATGGCCCGCGTTCACCCGCTGTTGGGGGCCGCGGTGGTCTTTATCGCGGCACCGCTAGCGGCCGGCGTCATCTCGTCCCTCATCGTCAGCATTGCTGGCGCGATCTTTGGCTTTAATTCGGTGGCTGTCGCCTTCTGGGGCGGGTTGGCGATCACCCCGCTTCTCTGGCTTTGGTTTATGGGCTGGAACCTGCGCGACTAGAAATCCGCCAGATGCACCTCGCCCCGGCGTCCGATGCTTCTCCTTCAACACCCCTGCCTTTTCTTCCTGTCCGATCCACCCTAGGGCGGCGGCGCAGTTTCATCGCCTGAACGAGGAAGAAAATGGTCAACACCACCCGCACCGAAACCGACAGCTTTGGCGGAATCGAGGTTCCCGGCGACAGCTATTGGGGCGCGCAGACCCAGCGGTCCATTCAGAATTTCCCGTTCGGCCCGCGTGAAAGCATGCCGGTGGAGATCGTCCACGCATTGGGCTTCGTGAAGCAAGCGGCGGCGCGGGTGAATGCGCGGATCGGCGGGCTCGACGCGGAGATAGCCGAGGCGGTGCAGCAGGCTGCGGGCGAAGTGGCGGCGGGCACGCATGACGATCAGTTCCCGCTCGTTATCTGGCAGACCGGCTCCGGCACACAGTCCAACATGAACGCCAACGAAGTGATCGCCGGCCGCGCCAACGAGATCCTCACCGGCACGCGCGGCGGCAAGTCGCCCGTTCACCCCAACGACCATGTCAACAAGGGCCAGTCGTCCAACGACAGCTTCCCGACCGCGATGCACATCGCCGCGGCGCGGGCGGTGGAGGGCCGGCTGATCCCGGCTTTGTACGCCATGCACCGGCGCCTCTCCGCCCAGGCGAGCGCGTGGGACCGGATCGTGAAGATCGGCCGCACCCACCTCCAGGACGCGACTCCGCTGACGCTTGGCCAGGAATTTTCCGGCTACGCCGCGCAGATCGAGGCGGGGATCGAGCGACTCCGCGGGGTGCAGCCGCGGGTGCTTCAGCTCGCCCAGGGCGGCACCGCCGTCGGCACGGGCTTGAACGCGCCGAAGGGCTTCGCCGAAGCCTTTGCCCAGCAGGTCGCGACTTTGACCAAGCTGCCGTTCACCTCCGCACCCAACAAGTTCGAAGCGCTCGCGGCGCACGACACTCTGGTCGAGCTATCAGGCGTGCTCAACGTCATCGCCGTGTCCTTGACCAAGATCGCCAACGACATCCGCCTGCTCGGCTCCGGCCCGCGCTGCGGCCTGGGCGAACTCAAGCTTCCCGAGAACGAGCCGGGCAGTTCGATCATGCCGGGCAAGGTCAACCCGACCCAGGCCGAGATGCTGACCATGGTCGCCGCGCAGGTGATGGGCAACCACACGGCCGTCACCATCGGCGGTCTCCAGGGGCATATGGAGCTGAACGTCTTCAAGCCGCTGATCGCCGCCAACGTGCTGCGCTCGATCGACCTCCTGACGGTGGGCGCGGAGAGCTTCACCGAGCGGACGCTGGACGGGCTGGAGCCCGATGAGCAGCGCATCTCCGACCTGATGAACCGCTCGTTGATGCTGGTGACGGCGCTTGCCCCGGAGATCGGCTACGACAACGCCGCCGGCATCGCCAAGCACGCGCACAAGAACGGCATGACTTTGAAGGAAGCGGGGCTGGATCTCGGCCTGGTCGATGAGGAAACGTTCGACCGGGTGGTGAAGCCGGAGACGATGCTGGGCCGCTGAGGCCGCCGCCTAGCGGAAGCGGTAGTTGAGGCGGACACCGATCGTGTCGAGGCCGGGATTCTGCTGGCTGAACAATTGGGCGTGGCTGAGGTGGACCCAGCTTGCCTCCACCGACAGCCGGTTGTTGAGCTGCACGCCGGCGCCGATCTCCGGCTCGAACAGGATTCGCGAGCCGAAATCGATTCGGTCGTCGCCCGGCACCACCTTGCCGGGGCCGGTGTGGATGGCGAGGCCGATCCCGGGGCGGATGTAGACCTTGTTGCCGATCTTCCAATTAACGCCGGCGGCGGCGAAATGGGTGTTGCCGGCGCTGTTGGCGGAAATGAAGGCGTGCGGCGTCGCGGTGCCGACGAAGCTTAGAAAGCCGATGCGCTTGCCGCGTATGCCGAGCTCCAGATCCACGCCTTCCTCGATGCCGCTCCGCGTCAGGCCGGTGTCGACATCGTGGACGTAGAGGCCGCCGAACACCTCCTGCGCCTGGGCGGCCGCGGGGAGGAGGAGGCTAAAGGCGGCCGCGGCGGCGAGGGTGGAGATGCGCATCGTCTTTCCTTTGTGCCGGATCGGGGCCGCGCCGATGAACCCGCCGCCGTGCGCCGTGGTTCCGCCGGAACCGGGCGCGCTTCCCGCTGTTAAGCCTGGGAACCGGGGAGACTTCATGCTGCTCAACACGATTTCCGCCGAGCCGGCCGCTGCGCAGCGGTGGGGCGCGGACTCTTCTTACGGCCGCCTGCGCCGCGTGCTTCTGTCGCCGCCGCCGGCGCACGACGATTGGCACCACTCCGCCGAGGCCGAGCACCGCGCGCTTCGCGAGGCGCTTGCCGCCGAGGGCGTGGAGGTCGAGCTTGCGCCGAGCTGGTCGGAGCGGGCGGACATGCCCTTCACCCGCGATCCGCTGCTGATGTCGCCGTGGGGCCTGATCGAGCTTGCCATGCAGGCGCCCGCCCGGCGGGGCGAGGAACAGCGGCTTCGGGAGCATGTCGAAAGCCTGGGCGTGCCGATCGCGGGGCGTGTGGCGCAAGGGCATGTGGAGGGCGGCGACGTGTCGGTCGTCCGGCCCGGGCTGCTGGTCGTCGGCTGGTCGGGCGAGCGGACCACGCTGGAGGGCGCGAAGTCGCTCGCCAGGATGTTCGAGGCGCATGGCTGGCGCGCCTATTTCCACCATTTCGACGAGCAGCATCTCCATCTCGACCTCCTCTTCACGGTGATCGGCAAGGACGAAGCGGTGGCATGCAAGGCGCTGCTTGGGCCGGAATTCTGCGCCAAGATGGAAAGCTACGGCATTTCGCTGATCGACGTGACCCCGGAGGAGAAAGAAGGCTTCGGCTGCAATCTGCTAGGCCTCGGCGACAAGCGGGTGATCTCCGTCGCGGGGCACGAGCGGCTGAACGGTGAGCTTCGCCGGCGCGGCTACCGGGTGATCGAGCGGGAGGTTTCCGCCTTTACCGCCAATCGCGGCGCGGTGCATTGTATGACCTGCGAGCTTGCCCGCGACCCGGGCTAGGCGGAACACAGCGCGCGGCTGCCGCATTGAGCGTGCATGACCCAGACACCGCAGAACCCCGGCGACGAAGCCGCCCCCGGAACCCCCGGCACCGGCGAAAACCTCTGCCGCCATTGCAACGGCACCGGCGAGCATGACGGCGTGCCCTGTCCGGTGTGCGACGGCACCGGCAAGGTAATCGAAGGTCTCGCCGGCGGCTGAGCCCGTGCGGGATCGTACCGGCCGGCGTCCAATAGCCTAACCTGCGTCAAGCACGGCGATTTTCAGGGAACTCCCGCCTGTTTCTCCCGGTTGGCGGCATGTTCCGAACAGGGGACGTTGCCGACACCAGGAGATCCACATGTTCAAGCCCTTGCTGCTTTCCGCCGCCGCCGCGCTCGCCCTTTCGGCCTGCGCCTCCACCCAAGCCGACATGCAGGCCGACGCCGCAATGGCCGCCGGTGACATGACGCCGACGCAGCGCGGCGCTTATGTCGAAATGGCCGCGGCAAGCGACCTGTTCGAAATCCAGACCGGCCGGATGGCGGCCGAGCGCGGCGGGAGCGCGGCGGTGCGCCAGTTCGGCCAGATGCTGGTCCAGCACCACACCCAAACCACGGCTCAGCTCACCGCCGCGGCGACGGCGGCCGGCACGATGCCGACGCCGGATCTGATGCCGATGCAGGAGCGGATGGTCGCCGAACTCCGCGCCGCGTCGGGCGCAAACTTCGACCAGGTGTTCCTGCGCCAGCAGGTGACTGCGCACGAAATGGCGCTCGCCCTGCACAGCAATTACGCCTCGAGCGGCGACACGCCGGCCCTGCGCGCAGTGGCTTCGGCGGCGGTGCCGATCGTCCGCCAGCACCTCGAGCAAGCCCGCACGATGCGCATGTAATCCGCTACCCCTCCCTCGCCGCCAGGCGGGGGAGGGGCGGTTTACGCGCCGCTTTGCCAGGCGCGGATCGCGTCGCTTGGGGCTACGAGCATCAGGACGTTGAGCGTCAGATTGTCTCGGATCACGAGCAGGGTGATCAGTTCAAACGCCACGGCGATCGTTACCGTAGCCCACACCGGCAGCCGCCTCGCAATGCCGAAGCCGAGCATCATCCAGCCGATGTCGGCCAGCGAGTTGATCACGCTGTCGCCATTGTAGCCCAAAGCCATCGTCGCCTCGCGGTAGCGGTCGATGATGAACTGGCTGTTCTCCAGCAGCTCCCACCCTGCCTCTATAAGCATCGCGGCGAGCAGGCGGTCGCCGGGCGGGTTGCGGCGGAGCACTGCCCAGCCGAGCGCGTAGAACAGGAAGCCGTGGATGATATGGCTCGGCGTATACCAGTCGGCGAGGTGCTGGCTGTTGTCGGGCCCGTTCACCGTGCCGACCCACAATTTGACCTCCCCGCAGGTGCAGATCGCCGGGCGGCCCATCCACAGCAGGATCGCCCCGGCGACGGCGGCAAGAAGAAAGGCCGCGCCCCAGTAGCGACGCTCGATCAAGGGCACGGGCTGCACAGCATCTCCCCTATCGCAAGAACGGTGCGCCAGTTGCGCCCCGTCCACAGGCCCGGCTTCGGCCCGCCCGAAAGCTTCGAGCGGCCGCCGCCGTTGGCGAAGTAGATCCACAGCGTGTCGCCGTGCCCCGCGACCTTTTCCTCCGGCGCGGCGCGTGCGCGGAGGTAGGCGACGGCGGCTTCCGCATTGGCCTCCTTGCCCGCGTAGAGGACCAAGAACTTGGGCGCGGCCTCGGCTTCGGCGGGGAAGGGGTTGGCGGCGATCGTCGCCTGCCACTGGGCGGCGGTGCGCACCATGATGTCGACGGGAAAGCCGAAATGCTTCTCCACCGCCGCCTCCAGCATCTTCTCGAGCTCCGCCACCGGCGCGTCGGCTTCGAAGACGAGGTTGCCGCTGGCGATCAACGTTCGCACCCCTGTGAAGCCCAGCCCTTCCGCCACCGCGCGCAATTCGGCCATCGGCACCTTGCGCCCGCCGCCGACATTGATCCCGCGCAGCAGCGCGACGTGCATTCCCATCCCCCTACCTTAGCAGCGCATTCACCGATGTCTGCCCTTGACGGCGGCACGCCGCCCACGCCACTAGCCCCCATGGAAATCGCAAGCGCCTTTAAGCGGCGAGGCCTTCTTTTCGTTCTTTCGAGCCCGTCCGGCGCCGGCAAGTCCACGATTGCGCGCATGCTTCTGGCCGCGGACGACGGCATTGCAATGTCGGTGTCGGCGACCACCCGGCCGCCGCGCCCGGGCGAGGTGGACGGCCGCGACTACCATTTCGTCTCCAACGAACGCTTCGACGAGCTGGTCGAGGAAGGCGCCTTCCTCGAATGGGCGACGGTGTTCGGCAACCGCTACGCGACGCTGAAAAGCGAAGTGCTGCGCGTGATCGAGGGCGGCCGCGATGTGCTGCTCGACATCGACTGGCAGGGCACGCAGCAACTGAAGCAGGTCGATCCCGACATCGTCCGCGCTTTCATCCTGCCGCCCTCCATGGAGGAACTCGAACGGCGGCTGCGCCACCGCGGCACCGACGACGAGGACGTCATCCGCCGCCGAATGGACCGCGCCGCCAACGAGATCAGCCACTGGGCCGAGTACGACTACGTGCTGATCAACAACAATGCCGAGAAGTGCCGCGAGCTCGTCCACAACATCCTGAAGGCCGAGCGGCTGAAGGCCACGCGACGAATCTTCCTGCACGACTTCGTGCGCGACCTGATCGGGTAGGGTCCAGGGCTCACCCCCCCCAAAAAGCCTTCGTGCCACGCACAAACCCCGCTCATCTCGAGCGAAGTCGAGAGACGCCC
The DNA here is from genome assembly GCA_036386995.1 of Allosphingosinicella sp. Lineage (GTDB taxonomy): Bacteria > Pseudomonadota > Alphaproteobacteria > Sphingomonadales > Sphingomonadaceae > Allosphingosinicella. The sequence goes on from DASVUO010000003.1 coordinate 7,505, forward strand.
ACGAGGAGGCTGTGCCGGGTTCTCGACTTCGCTCGAAACGAGCGGTTGGGGGAGGCTGCTGCTACTGCACCTTCAGCGATTTGCGGACGTAAGCAGCCTCAGCAACCGGTTGGTGCCACGCACAACCTTCCGCTCATCTCGAGCGAAGTCGAGAGACGACCACGAGGGGGCCGTGCAGCGTTTCTCGACTTCGCTCGAAACGAGCGGGTGGGGGGCCTCCTGCGTTGGTCTTATAGAAGCGTCAGGAATCGGTACGCGGCATCGAAATCTCGCCGCCGCGCGGCGAGGGCCTGGGCGGCGAGGTCGTCTTCGCCCCATTGTTCGGCTTGCCATTGCTCGTCCAGCGTTGCAGCGGCCCAGGCCTCCTCCAGGCCGATCGCGCCTTCCGCCAGCGCAAGCGCGATGACCAAAGAGCCGGAGATGGTGACCAAAGGCGAAAGCCCCGCCAGCCGGAACGGATCGCGCGCTGCAACCGCCGCCGCGAGGCGGGTGACGCTGCTCTCGGGCTGCGGGCGGTGCATCACGCCGGGGGCGGTGTGCAGCTCGATGTCGAAGCGCTTGCGCGCCCACTCCAGCAGCGGATCCCACCGCTCCGACTGGCGCTGGACCAGCGGCTGCGGCGATTCGGCGCGGTAGCAGAGGAGGTCGCTCTCGCCATATTGCGAGATTCCCTGCGCAAACGCGGCGGGATCGGGCGTCACCCGGTCGATCGCCGCATTGGCGAGGCCGGTGAGCGGCATCGAGCGCGGGTCGATCTGCTCGCCTTGGCTGTTCCATTCCCCGGCGATGGCTTCGGCCAATTCCTCGGTGGGGACGAACAGCGGGTGGCGGCCGGGCGTCTTCACCGGCCGCGCGTCGAGCAGGATCGCGACTCCGCCGGCGGATGGGACCGCCGCAGCCTTTTCATAGAAGCGCTTCACGGCTGGCGCGGCCCCCGCCAGCGGCGCTGCATGTAAATTGGTCCCCAGAAGCTGGCGATCAGCGCGATAAAGGTGATGGGGATGCCGAGATACGGATTGGGCTCGACGATCAGGTCGCTTTGCCAAATGGCGAGGCCGAGCAGCACTACCAAGGTGGAGCCGATGCGCATCATGTTCACCGCGATGAAGCGGTTGCGCCACAAAGTCTCATTGTCGTCCGGGGGAGTCATGCGGGGGCCTTCATGTATTCCGCGACGTCGCGCGGGTGTTCGGCAACAAAATCCGCACCTGCCGCGATCAGTTCCTCGCAGCTGTGATAGCCCCAGGCGACGCCGATCGCGATAACGCCCGCCGCCTTGGCCATGGCCATGTCGAAGCTGGTGTCGCCGATCATCATGCCGTTCGCGGCTTCGGCGCCCGCGTCGCGGAGCGCCTGCTCGATCATCGACGGGTGGGGCTTGGACGGGTGACGGTCGGCGGTTTGGAGGGTGACGAAGCGCCGCCCGAGCCCGTGGCAGTCGAGGCAAAGGCCGAGCCCGCGGTCCGACTTGCCGGTGGCGACGCCGAGCAGCCAGCCATCGGCCTCCAAGCTGTCGAGGAGCTCCGTTATTCCGTCGTAAAGCGGTTCCTCGACATCGCCCCGCGCGCGCATGCGCTGGAAGGCGGTTTTGTAGTTTTCGGCGAGCCGGCGGTGCAGGGCGGGTTCCGCCTCGGGGAGCAGCGCATGCATCGCCTCCACCAGGCTAAGGCCAACGACGCGCCGCGTCCGCTCGCGCAGCGGCGCGGGGAGGCCGGCGGCGGTGAAGCACTCCTCCATGACGGCGCAGATGTTCGCCTGGCTGTCGACCAGCGTCCCGTCGCAGTCGAAGATCGCGAGGCGGATCATCCTTGTTCCTCTCCGCGCGCCGACCATGGGGCGGAATAGAGTTGCGCCATCGCGTCCTCGCCGCGCTCAGCGAGGGCCTTCGCAATCCGCTCCCGCACCTCGTCCGGCTTGTCCTGGTCGATCTTGGCCGTGCCGCGCCATTCCGCGATGTGCATTTCGAAGCCGGCAATGGCTTTCAACAAGCCCTCAAAGCGGCCGGGGCTCATCTCTTCGCGGGTCCACGGCGCCTTGGGAGCAAGGTGCTCCTCATGCTCGGCGGACATGCCGTCGAGCAGTTCCACTAGCGCCTCGTCGGACAACGGATGCACCGGCCCGTTCAGCTCCACCGCAACGTAGGACCAGGTCGCCACCCGGTCGGGTAGGCCGTACCAGTCTGGGCTGATATACGCATGCGGGCCGTTCGCCACGAACAGCGCCTCGGCGCCCGCGCTCAGCGCCCGGTAGACAAGGTTCGAGCGGGACACGTGGAAGCGCAGCCGCTCGCCGTCGAGAAGCACCGGCACGTGCACCGCGCGCAAACCCTGCTCCGTCTGCACCGTCAGCACACCGAAGCCTTCGGCGCGCACGAGCTCGGCCATCCCCTCCCGTTCAGCAATGTGGAATCGGGCGCTGGGGTGCATCAGGGGTGACGCGGCGCCGCCGCCGCGTAGCATGCGTCTTCCGAGGAGCGAACAAGGAAGCTCACGCTGCTCCCATCAAAATCGATGCTCTCCTTCGATTCCTCGACCCCTCCTGCATCCGCTACGAGGCAGAGTGCGTCATAGTTCCGCCAATGAACGGACCCCAGGTCTTCAAAGCGGCGGCCCAACATAACCATCTTGCCTTCAAACCACGGTCGCCCGGCGGGAGCGATGAAAACCTTTATAACATCCGCGCTCAATGAATCGGCTTCACGCATGACGAGAAAGGCGGTCCAGCGCTTATTCGGGGAGGGCGCCTGCCGTAGGACGGAATCGTTGTTCCTCGGAACTGACTGATCCTGGCTCTGGCACATCCACGCTCCGGCCAGCAACACCGCGGCACCCAAGATGAGGGAGGCGCTTCGCCTCACCCTTTTCCCCGGCTTCGGCGCTCGCCCTTGCGTTCCTTGCGGCGCGACTTGGCGGCGGCGGTGGCCGCCTTGCGCTTGCCTTCGGGCGTGTCGAAGAACTTCGGCTCGTCCAGCGGCAAATCGGCAAGGATCGGATCGAAGCCGAGATTGGCGATGGTTTCGGCGAAATGCTCGGGCAGTTCGGCGGTGATGTCGATCTGGCCGCCGTCGGGATGGTCGATGCGCAGGCGGCGGGCGTGGAGGTGGAGCTTGCGGCTGATCGTGCCGGTCAGGAACGCGTCCTGCCCGCCATATTTGCCGTCGCCGACAATCGGGTGGCCGATCGCCGCCATGTGGACGCGAAGCTGGTGGGTGCGGCCGGTCATCGGCTGGAGCTCGACCCAGGCGGCGCGGTTGCCGGCCTGATCGATGACCCGGTAGCGGGTGCGGGCAGGGAGGCCGTTCTCGCCCTCCTCGACATGCATCTTCTCGCCGCCGGTGCCCGGCTGCTTGGCGAGCGGCAGGTCGATATAGCCGTCGTCGATCGAGGGCACGCCGGCAACGATCGCCCAATAAACCTTACGCGCGGTGCGGCCGGAAAAGCTCTTGGAGAAGAAGGCGGCGGCGCGCGGCGTGCGGGCGACGAGCAGCGCGCCCGAAGTGTCCTTGTCGAGCCGGTGGACGAGCTTCGGGCGGTTCCCCGCGTCGTCGGCGAGGCCGTCGAGCAGGCCGTCTAGGTGCGTGTGCGTCTTGGTGCCGCCCTGGGTGGCGAGGCCCGGCGGCTTGTTGACCACGATCGCCTGGGGGTCGCGGTGGATGACGATTTCGTTGACGAAGGCCACTTCGTCGTCGCTGAGGCGCGGGCGCTCGATCTTGGGGTTGGCGGGGACGGCGACCGGCTCGGCCGGGGGGACTCGGATCACCTGGCCGGCGAGGATCCGGTCGCCCGGCGTCGCGCGCTTGCCGTCGATGCGCAGCTGGCCGGTGCGTGCCCAGCGCGAGACATGGTTGAAGGTCGCGTCGGGCAAGTGGCGCTTGAACCAGCGGTCGAGGCGGATGCCGTCGTCGTCGGCCATGACGGTGAACTGGCGGACGTCCATGCTCATGCCACCGCCCTCCCGCCGGCGAAGCCGAGGGCGGCGAGCGCGAGCCCGGCAACGACCGAAAAGGCGGCATAGCCGGCGGCGGCGAGCGGCTGGCCGCGCTCCACCAGCTGGACAAGCTCCAGGCTGAAGGCGGAGAAAGTGGTGAAGCCGCCGAGCAGCCCGGTGGCAAGGAACAACCAGAGCGGGCGGTCCGCCGCGCCTTGCGCGAGCAGCAGGCCGGCGAGGAGGCCGATCGCCAGGCTGCCGAGCAGGTTCACGAACAAAGTGCCCGAGGGAAAGGCGCCGCCGAAGCGGGAAAGCGCGATACGCCCCGCCTCATAGCGCAAGCCGGCACCGGCGGCGCCGCCGATCATGACGAGAAGGAGATTGGGCATGGCCGCGATGTAGCCGTGCAGGGCCGCGCGCGCCAGTGGGGCCTTTATTTCCTCGCCAGGCCGGGAGGGGGACCATGCGCAGCATGGTGGTGGGGTCCCAGCCAAGAGGGTGCGCCAAGGCGAGGCCCCCTCCACCGGACTTCGTCCGGTCCCCCTCCCCGTCCCGGGGAGGATAAGTTGCTTACCGCCCGTTGTTGACGATCAGGGCGACTTCCGAGCCGTTCCCGCGCGGCGTGACGATCAGATAGTAAGCGCCGTTGTCGCTGGCGTTGGCGCCGGCCAGGATGTGGTCGCCGGCGCGGACCTGGTGTTCGGAGGAGTAGCCGGCGCGCACCGCGCGGGTGTTGTACCAGTCGAGCACGCGCTGGAAATCGTCGGCGGTGGTGAAGCTCACCACGCGGGTCGAGCAGCCGTCCGAATTGTTCGCGGCCGCTTCGGTCAGGCGGCCGTTCGGGTAAAAGGGGAAAGCAGCAGGCAGGCGCTGCGCCCAACCATTGTTGTAGGCGAATTTGGCGCCGTCCGTGCAGTTGGCGCCGCCGCTTGCGGCCGCCGGGCCGGCGGGAGCGCTGGCGAGCTGGGCGCCTGCCTTCGGCGCGGCGCCGGCATTCCCCTTCGCAGCCGCCGAATCGGCCGGATAGGTCGCGGTGGTCGGCGTCTCGGGCGGGCGCACCGCGTTGGCGTTCGACTGCTGGGCGAGGTTGGGATCGACCGCGATCTGGTCCTGAAGCGCGGCGGTGAGCGCCGGATCGCTGTCGTTTGCGAGCTGGTTGTCGAGGCTGGCGAGGTTGCCGTCGTCGCCGCGGCCGCAGCCGGCAAGCGCGAGAACGGCCGCCAGCGCGGTGAAAGCAAGCATCCTGGTGGTCGGTTTCGGCATGAACTGGAACTCCTCGGACCGTCGCTATGCCGCAAAGTCCCAGCCAATGGGTGAGCGGAAATGGTTAACGAGGCCGCGGCGCCTCACCTGTCCCGGCACGGGACTGGTACCAGCGGAAGGTTTCCGCCTGCACGGTGTCGATGAAGCGCTTCGCCTCCGGCCCTTCCCAAGGACCGAGATAGCCGCGCGACCGCGCCCCCCCGGCCACCCACCAGCCCTGGCCGGGCAGCCCGTCCGACTGCCGGACGACCAAAACGGCGAGCTCCGCAGCGCCGTCCTGCGCGGCCATTTCGTCCACCGTGCCGAGGATCGCGCACAGCGCCCGCATCTTGGGGCGGGAGAATGCATAGCCCAGCCGCTCCAGCACTTCGGAATAGGTCAGCGCCGTTCCCGCCTCGGCGGCGGCGACGAGGTGGAGGCGGACTTCTTCGGGTTCGGCAAGCGCGGCCATGGTTCGGTGGTAACCCGAGCGGCCCCATCCGCCAACGCTTGTCGCGCGCCAACGCTTGTCGCCTGGGGGCCGCTCGGCTAGGCGCCGCCGGTGACCGACAATCGACATCGCGGCGGCCTTGCGCTCGGCCTTGGCGCCTACCTGCTGTGGGGCATTCTTCCGCTGTATTTCAAGGCGGTGGACCATGTCGGCGCGCTTGAGATCGTCGCCCACCGGATCGTCTGGTCGCTCTTCTTTCTCGCCGCTCTGGTGACCTGGTGGAAGAAGTGGCCGGGCGTTCGGGCGGCCTTTTCGACGCCCCGCGTGGTGATGACGCTTGCGCTCACCGCCTGTCTGATTGGGGTGAACTGGCTCGTCTACATCTACGCGGTGGTGAGCGGTCACGTGCTGGAGGGGAGCCTCGGCTACTATCTCAACCCGCTGGTCAACGTGCTGCTCGGCGTGTTCCTGCTCAAGGAAAAACTCAGCCGGGCGCAGATTGCGGCTGTGTTCTTGGCCTCGGCGGGCGTCGCGATCCTTGCGGCGGGGGCGGGCGGGGCGATCTGGATCAGCCTGACGCTTGCGGGCAGCTTCGCGCTGTACGGCTACCTCCGGAAAGTCGCGCCAGTCGACTCGCTGGAGGGACTGTCGATCGAGACCACCATCCTCGCGCCGGTCGCCATCGGCTATATTTTCTGGCTGCAGATGAGCGGGACCGGGAGCTTCCTCGACACGCGCGGCACCAATATCCTCTTGATCCTGGGCGGAGCGATCACCGCCATCCCGCTGCTCCTGTTCACCGCGGCGGCTCGGCGGCTGCCTTATTCGACGCTCGGTTTCCTGCAATATGTCGCGCCGTCCTTGCAGTTCCTGCTTGCGGTGCTGGTGTTCGGGGAGCCGCTGACCGCCGCGCATCTCGTTTGCTTCGGCGCGATCTGGGCGGCGCTCATCATTTTCGTCTTCGAAGGGGTGCGTAAGGGCCGGCTGGCGGCGCGGGAGCGGCGGGCGGCGGCGGCGGACGTGGCGGCGCCCTAGCGGAGGTCCGCTCAAGCGGGTAACGGAGAAGGCATGTTCAGAAACGTCTCCCTTCTGCTCCTCGCGCCGCTGGTTATGACAGGCTGCGTCACCACCAAGCCCGTCGATCCTTATTATTCGCCCTGCAAGGCGATCTCCACGCGCGACTGGACCGCTGTGGTTGCCGTGCAGAAGAACCCGAACGTCTTCGAACCCGACGCGACCACCGTTCTGGTGACCGGCACGGTGACGGTGCCGACCGGCGGCTACGAACTGGCGATCGAAGGCGGGCCGCTGGTTCAGCTCAAGCCGCCGGTGCAGCAGGTGCTTTTGCGCACAAACGCGCCCGACGGCATGGCTACCCAGGCCATCGTCGAAGAACAGGTGAGCGGCCGGGTGCCGTTCGACCGCCGCGCTACCTCCGTCGCGATCCGCTGCGGCGACGCGACTGTTGCCAGCGTGCCCGTGACCGGCGATCTCCCGGCGGCGGACGCGTCAGCCGAGTGAAGCGACCAGCGCCGGGCGAAGCACAAGCGCGATCCCGCCGATGCTGACGATGAAGACCACCGTGCGCACCTTCGGAACGCCCGCGGCGTAAAGCGGCAGGTAGATCACGCGTGCGCCGAGCCAGAGCAGGGCGCCGAGCGCCGTCATCTGCGTCTCGAGCTTCGCGACACTGACGATCAGGATCGCCGCCGCCATCACCGGAAATGTCTCAAGGAAGTTGGCCTGCGCGCGCGCCAGCCGGCCGACGATCGGCTGCGGCGGGGGAAGCTCTTCGTCGCGAGCGCCCATGTTCCATGTCGTCCCATATTGCCGGGTCTTGAAGCGGACCGCGATGAAGATGTGGACGAGGGCGAGGACGCAGCCCCAGGCGAGGACGGAGAGTTCGGTGGTCATAAGCGGGAGCGTGGCAGAAGCGGGGGCCGCTTGCCAAGCGGATACCTGCTTTAGGCCGGGGTGGGGACACGGTGCGCGCCCGCTGCGTTGGGAAGGGGAACGCAGGAGGCGGAAAATGGCGGACGATCTCAAGACCGGCGACAAGGTGAAGTGGAAGAGCCACGGCGGCGAAGCGCATGGCAAGGTGGTCAAGAAGCAGACCAGCGAGACCCACATCAAGAGCCACAAGGTCGCGGCGACCAAGGACGACCCGCAGTTCATCGTCGAAACGGAGGAGGGGAAGCGCGCGGCGCACAAGCCTTCGGCGCTCAGCAAGGACAGCTGAGCAACGGCTAGTGGCCTCACTGGCGCACCCCGAGACTGAGCCCCTGCACGCGGAGGCGGGGCGGCTGTTTGCCGAGGCGGTGAAGCGCTTCGGCGGCAAGCCGCTGATCCTCGGCCATTTCGACGCGGACGGGCTCGCCGCAATCGCGATCCTTCAGCGCTGCCTGGAACGCGCCGGCTTCGCGCCGCGCGTTCGGATCGTCGGCAAGGGCGAGAACCCCTGGTCGGACGCGATGCGGGAGGAGCTTGCAGCGACCGCGCCGGACGGGCTGATCGTTGCCGATCTCGGGGTGCGGGAGGGGGCGCTGGTGGAAGGTGTGCCGACGGTGGTGATCGACCACCACGTCCCCACCGGCACGCCGGGCGACGCGCTGGTGATCAGCGGCCACCACCAGGTGCCGGAGCCGACCAGCGCGCTGCTCGCTTACTGGTGCGCGCACGGGCTCGGCGACGCGGACGACCTGCTCTGGCTCGCCGCGATCGGCCTGATCGGCGACATGGCGGAGAACAAGGGTTTCCCCGAGATGGTGGAGGCGCAGCGGCGTTACGGGAAGACGGCGCTGCGCAACGCCGTGTCGCTGATCAACGCGCCGCGCCGCGCGTCCAAGGCGGACGCGACGCCGTCGCTCGCGCTTCTGCTCAAGTGCAACTCGCCCAAGGAGCTGCTCTCCGGCGAACACCCTGAAACTGCCGAACTGCATGCGGCGAAGGAGGAGGTTCGTGCCGAACTCGACGCGGCCAAGCGCATCGGCCCAAAGGTGCGCGGCGACGTGGCGCTGATCGCTTTCTCCTCCGCCTGCCAAATCCATCCGCTGGTGGCGCAGCAGTGGCGCACCCGGCTCGGCGACAAGGTCGTGATCGCCGCCAACAAGGGCTACCGCCCCGGCTGGGTCCACTTCGCCGCCCGCACCGCGTCGGGCCGCGATCTCATCGACTTTCTCTGCCAGCGCCGCCCGTCCGGGGCGGACGAGAATTACGGCAACGGCCACCGCCAGGCGACCGGCGGGGCGTTGCGGCAAGGCGATTGGAACGCTTTCGTCGCGGCGCTTGGCTTTCCCGAGGAGCAGATTTGATGACCACCCGCCCACTCCGGCTCGGCTTCCCTGTCAAGGTGCTCGGCCGACCGGACCTCAAGGCCAACGACACCCGCCGCTGGCAGAAGAATCCGCATTTGAAGTGCAGCCTGGAGGGCGTCAACGCCATCTTCGACTATCTCGCCAAGGTCGGCATCGACATGTATCGCTTCTCGTCCGATCTCGCGCCGTACGCGACCCATCCCGACATGCCGCAATTCCACAACATGGTCGCGGAAAGCGACGCGGAGCTTGCCGCGCTCGGCGCCAAGGCGCGGGCGCTGGATTTCCGGATCTCCTTTCACCCGTCGCAATTCGTGCTGCTCAACAGCCCCGATCCGGAGCTCACCGCAAAGAGCATCTGGGATCTGTCGAGTCAGGCCGAGATGCTCGACCGCATGGGCGCGGGGCCGGAGGCGGTGCTGGTGACCCATGTCGGCGGCGTCTACGGCGACCACGAAGCGAGCCGCGCGCGCTGGATCGAGGGCTGGAACAAATGCCCGGAGCACGTCCAGCGCCGACTTGTGCTTGAGAATGACGACATCCGCTTCTCCGCCGCCGATGCGCTTTGGATCCACGAGCGGACGGGGGTGCGGCTCGTCTTCGACTACCAGCATTTCTGGTGCTTGAACCCCGAGCGGCTGGAGATGCGGCCGACGCTGGAGAAGTTCCTGGCGAGTTGGCCCGAGGGGGTGCGGCCCAAGATCCACTTTTCCTCGCCGCGGACCGAGATGCGGGAGGTGAAGCGGGCGATCGGTGCCAAGGAGCGTGCCAGCGTCGCGGCCGGCAAGAAGAGCAAGGGCAAGGAAGTCACCAAGGCGCCGGTGATGGCCGGGCAGCGGGTCAAGACGGTGCTCGTGCCGCCGATCTGGACCGGCCACAGC
>DASVUO010000004.1:0-5804 GCA_036386995.1 Allosphingosinicella sp.
TACCGAGTCGCCCCGTGTTTGTAGAGGGGGCAGTTCGACGCTGCTTTCACCTTGGTTAAGCCCATGGTTGGCAAGCAAAAAAACCTCCGGGGCCAGTCTAGTAGCTTTCGGTATAGAACGCCCATTTTCGCGCCCGCGCAGAGGCTGCGCAAGAATATGAAGAGGAGAGGCGGGAACACCTGTCGCGTTCAGCCTTTGCAGTGCCGGTGCAAAGAATATGAGCAAAACAGCCCGAGGAGTGCACATGTCGAAGCGATCCGGTCGCGATGAGGCGATGCAGGTGGCGCAATCGGAGCTGCGGAACGCAGTGCGTGTGCTGTTGTTCGAAGATGGGCAGAGCAGCCGGGAACTCGCCCCACATGAACTTCCTGCGCCGGCGGCCCTTCCCGATACCCACCTGCTCTGGATCGATGTGGTCGGCACGGACATCCCGGCGCAGCTGCTCCAGGCGCTCGGCGTCGATTGTGCGCTGCTCACGAACCAGGGACCGGATTACAGCGAGGTCCAGCGGCGGGACGGCTGGACTTTCCTCCATCCCCGTGCACTCGATTGGACGGAGGTGGAGCGCTTGAAAGACGTGCCGCTGACGATAGCCGTCGGTCGGAATATGGTGGTCACGTTCCATCGAGAACCTTTGGAGTTCATCGCCGCTATCCACGAGAGCGAGACCGACTACCTGCGGGCGGGTCATCTGGAGGCGATGAGCTTTGCAATCGCACTGATGGACCGTCTGCTTACGGCTTATCTGGACGTGCGCGACGGCTTTGAGACTGTACTGGACCGTCTAGAATTACTCGTCCTACGTCGCCCCAGTCACCGGCACCTGCGCGACATGCAGCGGCTCAGGCGCTCGGCATCGCGTCTGCGGCGGTTGCTCGCGGTCCAGAGGGACTTGTTCGATGCCGTCGGCCGTCCCGATTTTGACCCGACGATGAGTGACACGGTGGCCGGGCACTGCAGGAATCTGAGCCTGCGGTACTCGAAGATAATGGTCGCGGTTGAGGGCACACGGGAAATGGTCAACGGCGGGTTCGAACTCTACACGTCGCGCACTGCAGAGAACACGAGTCAGGAAATGCACACCCTGACCGTTGTCATCGTCGTTACCTGCATCACCGCGACGCTGTCGGGTCTGATGGGTGCCGGCGTGGCCGTCAATTTCCTCGGTGATGGCGAGGCCTTCTTCCTGTGGAGCGCCGCCGCAATCTCGCTTCTCGTGGCCGTCACCGTCGTCTGGGCCGTGTACCGCCTGATGTTCCGGAGCCGATAAGCGACACCGTCTTCTAAATGTGAACAAGCGGCGCGGTGAAGTTACGAAGAGGCCACCTAAGTGTCAAAAACTCGGAGTCGAATTGTGCCGACGCAGCTTGATCTATTTGAGTTAGTTTTCCAGGACCAAAGCCAAACTCGCAACGTTCTAGCCTGATCGAGAAACGCGAGGAACGCCCCATGAAAATCGCCCAGATCATGTCTTCTGACGTCCAGGTCGTTACCCCTGAACAGCCCATCCAGGAGGCAGCGCGGCTCATGATCACCGGCGACACCGGAGCGCTTCCAGTCCGTGAAGGGGAGAAGCTGATCGGAATGGTGACCGATCGCGACATCACCGTGCGTGCGATAGCGGAAGGCCGTGGTCCGGACACGCCCGTCCGCCAGGTCATGAGCGAGAACCTTCTCTTCGCTTGGGACGACCAAGATGTCTCTGACGTCGCGATACAAATGAGCGACGCGCAGGTCCGCCGAATGCCGGTGCTTAGCCGGGACGGCGAGCGCTTGGTTGGGATCGTCTCAATTGGCGATCTCGCCACGCAGGGCGATAGCGACGCAGCAGAGGCTGCGCTGAGCGGCGTTTCTGAACCCGGAGGCGAGCACAACCAGTCGCAGGGAGGCTGAGCACCTTCCTAGGCTGAGGTGTCCTCATCCTGCGGCACATCGAGCCTTATCAAGTTCGGTACCGGACAGGTGAACATCTGAGCGGAGGTCCCCTTGCACCAGAGGTGCGCTGTAGGCGAACTCAGTCGTGGCCTTTGCTGATGGCGGACGTTGAAGGGGCGCTAAAGCGCTCCTCAGCCTGATCGATCTCGGTCAAGAGAGAGGCAAAATCATTCGCGTCGGTTAGCGGGAATGCCCTTCTGAACCCGGTTGATATTAGATCAAGGTCGCGCCGTGTGAGCGTACCCACCGGCACGGATCGGTTGCGCGGCATGCCGACTCTCCAAGTCTGCTTAGTTTATGAAGTGGGGACTTCAAATCGAAGTCCGGACGCCTCGGCAAGCAGCAGGCCAGGGAGCTAACCGCGCATCAACCGACGCGCCCGGACGGGCCGAGCAAGGGAAACTCAACCGGCTTATAACCTATGTTGGGTTCAAGCATCCCGCCGACAAGGGAATATTACGCGTCGTAAATGAAAGCGGCGACTTGTTGGGTTTCTCCCTCACAATTGCTTGCCACGGGTTAGTGACGGCTATTGGTCGCACCTGATTCAGACGAGGTGCGGCTGATCCCCTCCGGCAGCACCGCGCCTAACCTGGATTGGTGAAGCGTCTAGGCGGGTGTGGCAGACGTCGCCGATGCACCGAAGCGAAGTTGCACGCCCCGCGCCACTCGACCGCGACGCGGCGTTCGAAAATATGATCGGAGTGCTGGCGCGGCTCACGCCCCTTCATGAGCGCGAGCGTGCCGCGATCAGGGCACTTCCCTGTGAGCTGAAATTCTATGGAAGCGGGGCGCGGCTGGTCGAGCCGGGTGATCCAGCGGACGAGTGCCACCTCCTCATCAGCGCTTTCGCCCACAAGGAGAAGTTCTCCGGCAGGGTGATTAGGGTCGTCGCAATCAACCTGCCCGGAGAGATCATCAACATCGAAGCCATGTTGGGCCGCGGCAGCGACTATTCTGCCCGGACCTTCCGAGCAGGTGAAGTGGCCGCCATTCCTGCCGAAGCGTTGCGTGAACTTGTGTTCTCCGTTCCGGCCGTCGGTCGAGCAATCTGGCTGCAAGGCCAGATGGAGTCGGCGCTCTACCGAGAGTGGCTGCTCAACGACCAGAGGCGTGGCCTGAAGGGGCGGGCAGCGCACCTGATCGCGGAGACGGCCGTTCGGCTGCAACTCATCAACGCCGATGGCTTGGAGGAAACAATTCTGCCGCTTACGGCTGCTGAAATCGCATCTGCGCTAGGTTCGGTAACTCTTTACGTCCAGCGGGAGCTCAACAGCCTCGCCGATGCGGGCGCCATCGACGTCACCGCTAATGAGGTCGTCGTCTGCGACGCAGTGAAGCTTGCCGAACTGGGGGACTTCGATCCGCAATATCTCATTGGGGCGCCTCGCGCCGGCTGAGCCGAATCGGGGATAGCCTCAACCTTCCGCGTGCCTCTAGTCGCAACGCGGGTAACCCGTTCCCTCAAATTCCGGTTCGGCCCAGCGGAGGCTTAAGAAAGCAAAGTGTACATCACGCAGATATTCCCCAGGCGATCAGCCCCTCGTCGAAACGAAATCTGCACTGCCTGGTACTGCGCGGCGTTCTCCTCCTTGATGAATGCCGAGGACCGCTAAGAGGTGACTCCCATTTACCCGAACTACAAGGATCTCGATCTTTACGTCGACGTCTTGCGGCTCAGAAGCTTGGACTCCTATGTTCGCAGTCGTCTCGAAGCGCGGCTGAGCAGGGCGAAAGACCTCGCTTTTTACACCGGACCTTTCCTGCTGGACGGTCGTGATCCGCACCTGCCGGGATCGCGGCTGGTTTACCTCACCCAATCGGCACGGGGACAGGATTACTACGACCTCGACCGTACCGACCTTTGGCATGCGACGGATGATGCCGACGAATATTCGGAGCTGATGGGTTTCATCGCAACCCTTCCGTTCGAAGCCACGGGGCGGATCATCATCATGTATGATGACAGCGGCCGACCGGTCTCCGCTCATCGTGATCACGACAGCACCGACCTATGCCACGAATTCATGTGGTTTCGCACGAATTTGGAAAAGCCGTTCTACATGCTGAGCCCGGAAACCGGTGAGAAGCAATACGTAAGCTCTCACAGCGCCTGGTTCGATACGGTCAATCAATACCACGGCGCTGACGCTACCGGTTGCCTCTCGTTTAGCATCCGTGTCGACGGCAGATTCAGTGACGAGTTCCGCCGGCGAATTCCCTTATCCCCGACAAATGCGGCCGCTACGCCGGCTCTGTGGGCCACCGCCGAACATGATCCAGTTACAGGGACGTGAAACAGCGCCAAGTCTGTTTCCGGTTCATTGCCGGATCCATCTGAAAACTCACTAATCCAGGTGAGACTCTGCGCGATTACTCGGACCCCGGTCTAGCGAGGGATGTTTAGCTGTTTAGGTGCCGGCTTGCAGTAGCGGCATCGTTCCCGATGAAACGAGAGGACAGGCACATGAAAAACATGTTTTTCGCGGCAGCCATCTGCGCCAGCAGCATCGCCGTCGCTCAAACCGGTGGCAGTCCCCAAGGTGGGCAGACAGGAACGTCGATGAACCATTCCGGTCACGCTGGGCAGGCTACGAATGGCCAAACCTCGAGCGGCGCGAACGGTCAGTCCACCTCCACTCAGTCGAACCGTGGGTCTGGGAGCGGGCAATCCATGGGTGCGCAGTCGATGGGCGGGCAGTCTATGAATGGCCAAGCCGGCCAGTCCGGCTCCGCTGGAGCTGGCCAGGGCGGTCAGGGGCAGGCCGGGAGCAACGGAACCTGGAACAGCACCAGCGGCTCGGCAGGTGGCGCTGGTGCCAGCACGACAGGCGCATATGGCGGCACGGGCGGAGCTTACGAAACGGTCGGCGGCACGCGCAGCTACCCGACCTGTTCGCGGACCGTCACTGATAGCTGCATCCAACGTAACGAGCGCGGCATGCGCCGCCGCTAATCGCCCTGACGAAACATCTGGACGCCGCACGCGCGAGCTCGTGCGGCGTCCAAAGCTTCCTCACAGCCTCTTTGAGTCACGACGTCCTAAGCGCATCTCTCACGAGATCGTCCGGCACAAAGTACCTGCTTTAGAAAATGCTGCTTAGGGGTACCGTGCCCGCCCGGCCCCATCGCAAACTTATACTTAGCACCCTTTTAGTAACACCGAAGCGCTTCTACTGATGTAGGATAATAACTTGCGTTATCAGTGACTTATTTGATCCGAACTGCGGGAACGGGTGACGAAGTTCCAAGTTGTTTACCTTCTGCGCGTGAGGCGCTGAGGAGATGAAAATGACTCGATTGATCATGCGAAGCTCGTGCGCGATTACCCTTGCTCTCGCTGTTGCCGCTTGCGGCGGTGGAGGCGGTGACTCGCAGAACAACACGGCTGCCATTGACGCCGACAATATGGCGGTCGGCGATATGGGCGCGAGCGGTACAACGGGTGATATGGGCGTAGGCGGCACAACTGGTGGCGCCATGGATGCAAACGGAACCATGGGTGCTGGAGCCGGCGGGGGCATGACCGACGGCGCCGGAACCACGGGCGCTACCACCGGCACGGGTGGTGCGGGCACCACAGGGACCGGCGGCGGTACCGGCGGAACGTACACTTCTGGAACGGGCGGCGGCACCGGTGGCACGGGCACCACTGGAACCGGCGGTGGCACCGGCGGCAACGGAACAGGCGGGTAAACCCCGGCACCCTCGCGCACCGCGCGCGGCTTACCAGCCGTGCGCGGTGCGCGAGGAGCTTCAACGATTGCGGCTGTCTGTCGGACACAGAAGAAGGAGACCAGAGGGATGCGTGTTGCAACCAAGCTTTCCCTCCGGCGGCTTTCCCCATGCGCAACCGCTGTTCTGCTCCT
>DASVUO010000005.1:0-8216 GCA_036386995.1 Allosphingosinicella sp.
GGTCTGGCTCAACGCCGACCTGCGCAGCCCCTACGAATACTGGCAGTTCTGGCGCAACACGGAAGATGCCGACGTCGGCCGCTTCCTGCGCCTGTTCACCGATCTGCCACTGAACGAGATCGCTCGTCTCGAAGGCTTGCAAGGCGCCGAGATCAACGACGCCAAGAAGGTCCTCGCCGATCTCGCCACCGCCATGGCCCACGGCGAGGACGCCGCCCGCGAAGCCGCCGAAACGGCGCGTCGCACCTTTGAAGAAGGCACCGGCGGCGAGTCGCTGCCGACGCTGCGCGTGCAAGGCGAAGGCCTCGGCATCGTTCAGGCGCTGACCGTGCTCGGCTTCGCCGCCTCGAACGGCGAAGCGCGCCGCAAGATCGCGGAAGGTGCAGTCCGCCTCAACAACGTCGTCATCTCCGATCCCGCGTTCGTGATCGTGCTGGAAGACGAATCGCCGCTCCGCCTCAGCCTCGGCAAAAAGCGCCACGGTTTGCTGACGCGCTAAGGCTCAGCCGCTTCGAAGCAGCGCCACCGCCGCGTCGCGTTCCATTAGGTAGAGTAGCACCCGCGCCGCCCGCCCCCGTTCGCCTTCCAAGCCGCCGTCGCGGTCCACCAGCAGCCGCGCGTCGTCCGTCGCGGCCGGCACCAGCGCCTGGATTTGCTCAGGTGACGCGAGCCGGAACTGCGCCTCCCCGGACTGCTTCGTGCCGAGGATTTCCCCCGCTCCGCGCAGCCGCAGATCCTCCTCGGCGATGCGAAAGCCGTCATTGCTCTGTCGAAGCAGGGCAAGCCGCGCCCGCGCCGTTTCGCTAAGCGCATTGCCGCGCAGAAGGAGGCAAACGGAGCGCCCCTCCCCGCGCCCGACGCGTCCGCGCAGCTGGTGGAGCTGCGCCAACCCAAAGCGATCCGCACCTTCCACGATCATCAAGGTCGCGTTCGGCACATCGACGCCGACCTCAATCACAGTCGTAGCGACCAGCACCGCGATCTCCGCGCGCTGAAAGGCGACCATCACCGCGTCCTTCTCCGGTCCCTTCATGCGCCCGTGGACCAGCCCGACCTTGTCGCCGAAGCGCATCCGCAAAGCCTGCGCCCGCTCCTCAGCCGCGGCCTGGTCGGAAGCCTCGCTCTCCTCGACCAGCGGGCAAACCCAGTAAGCCTGGCCGCCGCGCGCGATATGCCGGGCAAGCCCGTCCGCCACTTCATCGAGGCGGTCCGACGACAGCACCCGCGTTTCGATCGGCTGCCGGCCCGGCGGCATTTCGTCCAGCCGGGAGACGTCCATTTCACCGTACTGCGTCAGGGTCAGCGTCCGCGGGATCGGCGTCGCCGTCATCACCAGCAAATGCGGCGGCCGCTCCGCCTTGGCGGCCAGCATCATTCGCTGCGCGACGCCGAAGCGGTGCTGCTCGTCCACCACCGCAAGGCCGAGCCGCTTATACGCCACCTTCTCCTGGAAGATTGCATGGGTGCCGATCAAAATGTCGATCGACCCGTCCGCCAAGCCCATCAAGGTCGATTCCCGCACCCGCCCCTTGTCGCGCCCGGTGAGGATCGCCACCGTCACCGGCACCCCCGCCAGTTGCCGCGACAGGGTCTCGAAATGCTGGCGGGCGAGGATCTCCGTCGGCGCGAGCAAAGCCGCCTGCGCCCCCGCCTCCACGGCGCTGAGCATCGCCATCAGCGCCACCAGCGTCTTGCCCGACCCGACATCCCCCTGGAGCAGGCGAAGCATCGGCACTTCCTGCTGCAGGTCGCCATCGATCTCGGCGATCGCGCGGCTCTGCGCCCCGGTCGGCGCATAAGGCAGCTTCAGCGCGTCGCGCAGCCGCCCGTCGCCCTTGAGCGGCGTCCCGCGGCGCCGCCGCGACGAGGCGCGCACCAGCATCAGCGCCAGCTGGTTGGCGAACACCTCGTCATAGGCCAACCGCTCCCGCGCCGCCCCTTCCGCCGGGTCCGCATGCGCCTGGCTCAGCGCCTGCCGCCACCCCGGCCAGCCACGCGAAGCAAGCAGGCTCGGCTCGATCCAATCGCCAAGCTCAGGCGCACGGGCCAGCGCCTGCCCGGCAAAGTCGCCCAGCCGCCGGGAGGTAATCCCCTCCGACAAGGCATAAACCGGCTCCCGCTCCGGCAGATCGAGCGCTTGCGCAGGCTCAAGCACATGGTCCGGATGAACCATCTGAAGCTCCTGCCCGTACGTCTCCATCCGCCCGGACACGACCTTGAGCTGCCCCAAGGGCAATTGCTTCTTCGCCCAGCCCGGATTGTTGAAGAATGTCAGCGTCAGGTAATTGCCCTCCCGGTCGGTGGCATAGACCCGGAAAGGCCCCCTGCCGCCCGCCTGGCGGTAATCGACCGGCGTCACCAGCACCGTCACCACCTGCCCCGCATCGGCGGCGTCCAGCACGTCCACGCGCTTCCGATCCACCCACGACACCGGCAGGTGAAAGAGCACGTCCACCACCCGCTCTAGCCCGAGCCGCTTGAGCGGCTTGGCCACGCCCGGGCCGATGCCTTTCAGCACCTCCACTTCGGCGAATAGCGGGTTCAAAATGTCAGGACGCAAAAACCTCTCCCGGGGGCGAGGCCCTAGTGTCACCAGCGCGGCGAGGGAAGCAAGAGTGCGCGCGCCGGGCCTTCCGCGCCCGAGGCAAGCGGCGGCATGCCTTCCACCGTTACGAAGCCGTTGATCCAGAAGCTGTCCAAAGCCGAGAGCAAGCCGATCCCGATCAGCAGCAGCGCCGATCCGGCGAACAGCGCCCCCGCCCGCTCCGGACACCGTCCCGGCGTCGAGGTCGGCATCAGTGCCAGCAGCACAAGCGGCAGCAGCGGCAGGAAATACCGCCCCTGCGTTCCCTGGATGTAGTCGGCCGCATAAGGCGTGCCCGTCAGGTACAGCGCCGTTTCCACCAGCACCGCTCCACCCGCAGCGAGCAGCAGCCACCACGCCCGAAGCCCCGCGCCGGCGCGCGGCCCCTTTCCCGACGCAAGCGCCGAGGCAAGCATCACCGCCGCAAGCGCGTAAGCGGCAAGCGGCAGCAGGAACGCATTCCACCCCGGCCGCCCTACGATCTGGAGGACGTAAACCGGCAGTCGTTCGGTAAAGCTCTCCACCAGGATGCGGGCGTAGCGCAGCGGATCGCCGAGCAGCACGGCGAGCTGGTCGGCCATTGGAGCGGTGGTCGCCTGCTCGCCGGTTTTGCGCGAAACGGTGGTGTAAAGCGCCGGCTCGCCGCCCGAATAGAGCATCCAGGCAAGGAAGGCGCCTGCACCGGCGGCGGCAGCGGCGGCCAGGACCCGGAAGTGCCGGTCGCGCAAGGTGCCGCCGAACCGCGCGCCCGCGAACACCACCGGCAGGTAGACGCCCTTTGCCAGGCCGAGGAAAGGCGCAACGCCAAGCAGCATCCAGCCTTTGCGATGGGCCGAGTCCCCAAAGCGCAAGGCAAGCGCCAGCCCCAGAAACGCGGCGCCGTTGATCGATGCGTCCGCCGAGAGTGACCCGGCCTGAAAGGCGAATGTCGGAAGCGCAGCAACCGCAAGCAGCGCCGCCCGTCCCCAAGGCAAGGCGGCAAGCGCGAGCCAGAGCAGAAGCAACGCGGTGGCCGCGTTCACCAGCCGGCCAAGGTAGAAGCCGCCGATCCGCGGCAGCCCCACTGCTTCCGCCACCGCCACCCCCGCCGCCTGCGGCAGGTAAAGGGTCGGCGAATAATTGGCGAGGTTGGGGAATTGCGTAAACACCCTCCCCTGCCGCGCCGCGTCGTTCCCCCAGGAGCGGCGCAGATCGTCAGGCGAGGCGCGGAACCGCGCGCCTGCTTTCTCGCCCGGAAAATCCACTGTGCGAAGCTCCACCGCATCGCGCGGCAATTCGGCACCCACCTGGTCACCTTGCCGCTCCGCAAGCAGCCGCCCTTGCGAAAGCAGCACCGCTTTGTACCAATGCTGGTCCTCGTCCGGCGCTTGAAACGGCGGCGTGATCAAAGCGAACAGCAAGGTTGCGGCGCAGATCGCGGCAAACACTATCTTTTCCGCACGCGCCGCAAAAGCTGAAGTGCCCGCCCGCGCCCGGTCAGCGGTTCTCGCCCAGCTCAGATCCAATTCCACCCCCCGCTCCCCGTCGAACGGCAGGCGTACCCCGCTGGTGGTGAACTTTGCGTATAAGGCACAATGCCGTGCTTCAAACGGCGCCGGTTTGCACCTACATGGGCCCTCCACCCGTTCAGCCGGCAGCGTTCACCCGCCGCGGGCCGTTTTCCCATGGAGTTTTCGTGGACGCCGATCCCCGCCTGAAACGCCTTCGCTTCCGTGCCTGGCACCGCGGCACCCGCGAAGCGGATCTGCTGATCGGCGGCTTTTTCGACGTTCACGCCGCGTCGTGGAGCGAAACGGAGAGGGATTGGTTCGAAGCTCTTCTGGAGGAGCAGGACGTCGACATCATGGCCTGGGCGATCGGCGCCGCAGCCCCGCCTCCCGTCTGGGAAGGCGACATGATGAACCGGCTCCGGCAGGTAAATTATATAGAGCACGCCAAGTAAGTGACGGATCTACAACGCATCCTGTCGGCCGACGCGCCGATCACCCTGGCCGGCGCCCCCGCCGGCTTCCTTCCCTGGCTCGCCGCCGATCTCGCGCGCGCCGCGAAAGGGCGGGCCGTGTTCATCGCGCCCGACGAAGCGGCGATGCGCCACATCGCCGATGCCGCCGCTTACTTCGCGCCGGAGATCGAGGTGCTGAGCTTCCCCGCCTGGGATTGCCTGCCCTACGACCGCTCCTCGCCCTCGCTCCGCTCCTCCTCGGAGCGCCTTGCCACCCTTCACGCCCTTCAGCGCAAGCGCGACAAGCCGCAGCTTTTGGTCACCACCGTCAACGCCGCGACTCAGCGCACGCTCACGCCCTTCCGCGTCCGCCAGCTCGTCGCCCGCCTGGCGCCCGGCGAGCGGATCGACCTGAAGCGCCTCACCAACCTCCTCTCCGCCAACGGCTACCACCGTACCGATACCGTCCAGGACGCAGGCGAGTTCGCCATCCGCGGCGGCCTGGTCGATCTCTTTCCGGCCGGCGAGGAGCAGGGGCTTCGCCTCGACTTTTTCAGCGACGAGATCGAAAGCGTCCGCCGCTTCGATCCCGCCACCCAGCGCACCAGCGAGCGCTTGGAAGGCGGCTTCACCCTCCTTCCTGCGTCCGAGACCCTGCTCGAAGAAGAGAGCATCAAGCGCTTCCGCTCCCGCTATCGCGAGAAGTTCGGCGCCACCGCCACCGGCGACCCCCTCTACCAGGCCGTGTCGGAAGGCCGCCGCCTGGCCGGCATCGACCACTGGCTGCCGATGTTCGAGGAACGGCTCGATACCCTCTTCGCCCACCTCCAGCCCGAAGACATCGTCGTCCGCGACGCCCACGACGCCGGTGCCGCCGACGCGCGTTTCGAAGCCATTGCCGATTATTATCAAAACCGCGTCCGCGCCCAGTCCAACGAGCCGGGCAGCTACCGCCCGCTCGAACCCGAAACCCTCTACCTCGCGCGGCCCGAGTGGGACGCGATCATCGCCGATCGCCCCCTCCACCTCGCCACCCCCTTCCACGAGCCCGACTCGAAACGCGTCCTAGATCTCGGCGTCGACGGGGCCCGCGACTTCGCGCCGGAACGCTCGCAAAACGCCAACATCTACGAAGCGGTCGTCGCCCACGTCGCCGCCTTGCGCCGCGGGGGCAAAAAGGTGGTGCTCGCCAGCTATTCCGTCGGCGCCCGCGAACGCCTCAAGGGCCTCCTCGCCGAGCACAAGCTCAACAAAACCCTTGAGGTAGACACCTGGCAGGAGGCCCTGGGCGCCTCCGCACCCTCCCAACCCCGTTCGTCCCGAGCGAAGTCGAGGGGCGCACCCGAGGACTCCGAGCAGCGCACCTCGACTTCGCTCGGTACGAACGAGTCATTGTCCGGGGACGGTGCTGGAGGCGGCTCCGTCGCTCTCGCAGTCCTCCCCCTCGACCACGGCTTCACCACCCGCGACGTGGCGCTGCTCACCGAACAGGACATGCTCGGCGACCGCCTGGTCCGCCGCCGCAAGCGCCGCAAGTCGGCCGACGCCTTCTTAAGCGAACTCGCCACCCTCAGCCCCGGCGATCTCGTCGTCCACGCGGACCACGGCATCGGCCGCTATGAGGGCCTGACCCAGATCCCCGTCGGCACCTCACCGCACGATTGCGTCGCCCTCACCTATGCCGGCGGCGACAAGCTCTACGTTCCGGTCGAGAATATCGACATCCTCTCCCGCTACGGCAGCGAGAATGAGGGCGTCACCCTCGACCGCTTGGGCGGCGAAGCCTGGCAGCGCCGCAAGTCGCGCATGAAGGAGCGGATCCGCGAAATCGCGGGCGAACTGATCAAAACCGCCGCCGAACGCGCCACCCGCGGCGCGCCCGTCGCCGAGCCCGACACCGGCTTCGCCGCGTTCGTCGATCGCTTCCCCTACGAAGAGACCGAAGATCAGGAGAAAGCGATCAGCGACGTCGTCGACGATCTCGGCGCCGGCAAGCCGATGGACCGCCTGGTCTGCGGCGACGTCGGGTTCGGCAAGACGGAAGTCGCCCTTCGCGCCGCTTTCGTTGCCGCAATGGCCGGAATGCAGGTCGCGCTCGTCTGCCCGACCACCCTCCTCGCCCGCCAGCATTTCAACAACTTCAAGGAGCGCTTCCACGGCTTTCCGATCGAGATCGGCCGCCTCTCCCGCCTGGTGACGCCCAAGGAAGCCAAGGAAACCCGCGACCTGATCGAAGCCGGCAAGATCGACATCGTCATCGGCACCCACGCAATTCTTGCGAAGAGCGTCGCCTTCCGGAACCTCGGTTTGGTTATCGTCGACGAGGAGCAGCGCTTCGGCGTCACCCACAAGGAGCGGCTGAAGGCGATGAAGGCTGACGTCCACGTCCTCACCCTCACCGCGACGCCGATTCCGCGCACGCTGCAGATGGCGATGTCCGGCCTTCGCGAACTCTCAGTCATCCAGACGCCGCCGGTCGACCGCCTCGCCGTCCGAACCTACGTCATGCCCTGGGACCCGGTGGTGATCCGCGAGGCCCTGCTTCGCGAACATTATCGCGGCGGCCAGACCTATTTCGTCGCCCCCCGCGTCGCCGACCTCCCCGACCTCGAGCAGTTCCTGCGCGACGAAGTGCCGGAAGTGACCTTCATCTCCGCCCACGGCCAGATGGCGCCGACGGAGGTCGAGGAGCGCATGTCCGCCTTCTACGACCGCAAATATGACGTGCTGCTCTCCACCACCATCGTCGAAAGCGGCCTCGACATTCCGTCGGCCAACACCCTCATCGTACACCGCGCCGACCGCTTCGGCCTTGCCCAGCTCTACCAGCTTCGCGGCCGCGTCGGGCGCGCCAAGACCCGCGCTTACGCCTACATGACCACGCCGGCGAACCGGAACCTCACCGAAAGCGCCGACAAGCGCCTTCAGGTCCTCGCCAATCTCGACACGCTCGGCGCCGGCTTCCAGCTTGCGAGCCACGACCTCGACATCCGCGGCGCTGGCAACCTGCTCGGCGACGAGCAGTCCGGCCACATCAAGGAAGTCGGCTTCGAACTCTACCAATCGATGCTTGAGGACGCGATCCTGGAGGCGAAATCCGGCGGCAAGATGAAGCCGGCGGGCGAATTTTCGCCGCAGATCACTGTCGACGCGCCGATCATGATCCCCGAGGCGTACGTGCCCGATCTCGACCTGCGCATGGGCCTCTACCGCCGCATGAACGAGTTCGAAAGCGCCGCCGAACTCGAGCCCTTCGCCGCCGAACTGATCGACCGCTTCGGCAAGCTTCCCGGCGAGACCGACAACCTCCTCAAGGTCATCCAGATCAAATTGAACTGCCGCCAAGCGCAGGTGGTGAAGCTCGACGTCGGCCCCAAGGGCGCGCTCGTCCACTTTCACAACAACACCTTCCCGGACCTGGAAGGCCTCATCGCCTACGTCCAGCGCCTGAAAGGCACGGCCAAGCTCCGCCCCGACAGCAAGCTGGTCATTACGCGAAACTGGCCGGACGCCGCGGCACGCATCAACGGGGCGCTTCAGCTGTCGAAAGGCCTTGCGCGGATAGTGGGTTGAAGCTCAATAAAGCCCAAGCGGTTCGAGAACTTCATCCTCGTCGGGACCCGCGTTGAGGCGGACACGAAGCCACGCCGAAGCCTGCTCTCCTCTCGCATCCAATCGCCAGCGCGATGC
>DASVUO010000006.1:0-17348 GCA_036386995.1 Allosphingosinicella sp.
CGGCCCGCGCAGCCGCCGCGCCATCGGCCTGCGCCCCGATCCGATGCCGCAGGGCGAAAAGGCCGACCGCGTCACGCTCACTGCCGCCGCTCTCGCCTCTGCGCGGACGGTGATGGTGATGATCACCGGCGCCGAAAAGCGCGCGACGCTCGAGCAGGCGATCAAGGAAGGCCCGCTCGCCTCCGCCCCGATCGGCCGCGTCCTCGCTAACATCGAAGTGCCGATCGACATCTTCTGGTGCCCCGAGGCCTGATCTTGCCTCCCCGGAACGGGGAGGGGGACCATGCGAAGCATGGTGGTGGGGTCCCAGCTTATTTGGCTTGCGCTGAGTAGGCGGACACGCTGGGCCCCCTCCACCGCTCTTCGAGCGGTCCCCCTCGCCGTGCCGGGGAGGTTTCAGAGCAGCTCCGGCAGCGCCAGTTCTTCGAGAAGGGCGGCGCGGGCGGCTTCCATTTGCGTCCAAAGCGCGGGCCGGAGGAGATCGTCGGGCGCGATCTGCTCAGGCCATTCCCGTGCAATCACGGCGGCGAGGCGGTCGAGCTTCGCTTCGTCCACGAGGAAGCGCGCGTCCACGGCCGCCGGATCGGCAACCACTCGCAGCCGCAAGCAGGCCGGCCCGCCACCGTTGGCCATCGACTGCCGCACGTCGACGACCAGCACCTGCCGGATCGGGCCGTTGCCCGCGAGCATCTCCTCGAGCCAGCGCCACACGCTCGGCGTCTCCCGCGCTTCCTCCGGCACGATCAGCGCCATGCCGCCTTCCGGGAGGGTGACGAGCTGGGCATTGAACAAGTAGCTCGAAATCGCGTCGGCAAGCGTCACCGCGGACGCCGGCACTTCGACGATCTCCACCTCCGGCACCAGCCGCCTCAGTTCGGCGTAGAAGCTTGGCCGATCTTCGAACGCCTGCTCGTGGGCGAAGAGGACGTTTTCGTTGGCCACCGCCACCACGTCGTTGTGAAACGCCCCCGCCGCGATCGCTTCTTCCGATTGGCAGACGAACAGGGTGCGCGCCTCGTCCAGTTGGTGGAAGCGCGCCACTGACCGGCTCGCCTCCACATGCTGGCGCACCGGAAAGGCCCCGCCACGCTGGCCGTAGACGAAGATCTCGACGCCCGGCGCGTCGTGGCTCGCCGAGATGCGCATATGATTCGCCGCGCCCTCGTCGCCGAAGGTGCCGGGCACCGGCCCGTGCACCGCGAACTGCCCCTCGTCGGCAAAGGCGAGCCGAAGTTGCGCAAGCGTTTGCGGCCATTCATGGCTTCGGTGGGCCATCGTGCGAAGATTGGCGGCGGTGAGGTGGCAGCGGCCATCCGCCGTGTCGGGCGCCGGCGACACGGTCGCGGCGTTTGCGGCCCACATGGCGGAGGCAGAGAAAGCGGCGGGGCGAAGCGAGGCGGGCACCTCCTCGATGCTCGTGCCGAGCTCCGCAAGCCACGGCCGGTCCGGGCGCGGGTGCGGCACGAACACGCCCTGAGCGAGGCCGAGGCGCAGATTGTGCCCCATCTTCTCCAGCCCCTGCAGCGCCGCGGCGCGCGGGTGCGAAACCAGGCCCTTGTTGGTCGCCGACGCGATGTTGCCCAGGCTCAGGCCCGAATAGTTGTGGCTCGGCCCAATGATGCCGTCGAAGTTGATCTCCCGGAGCGCCACGTCAGCGCCCGATCGCGGTGAAGCTGTCGCCCGGCCAGAGGCCCAGCGCTTCGGCGGCGCTTCGGCTGATCGTCGCACCGCCTTCCGGCTCCAACCGCACGTTGGAGCAGACGGCGGCGAAGCCCGACAGGTGCCCCGCCGCAAGCATCATATTCTGCCCTTCGACATCGTCCGCGACGCCGACCAACAGCAGGTCGCGGGAGTCGCGCACGGTACGCACCTGATCGGTCGGTGCGATCATGGTCGGCCCGCCGTCGAAGATGTCGATGTAGCAATCGAAGGAGAAGCCTTCGCGCTCCAGCATCTTCATGGCGGCGCGGCCGGAGGGGTGAGGCACGCCCATCACCGCCCGCGCCGTCTCGGGCAGCATGGCGGTGTAGATCGGCGTCTTGGGCATCAGATCGGCAATGAACTGCGTGCCGTGGGAGCCATTGAACTCGTCCGCTTCCTGAAAATTCATGCCGAAGAAGCGGCCGGCGATCGCGTCCCAGAACGGCGAGCCGCCCGCTTCGTCGATCACGCCGCGAAGCTCGGCAAGCAGCCGCCGGCCGAAGCGGTCGCGGTGGCGCTTGATGAACAGGTAGCGGCTGCGCGCAAGCAGCATGCCGAGCCCGCCCGCCCGCTCGCCCGGGTGGAGGAACAGCCCGCCGACTTCCGATGAGCCTTCCAGGTCGGTGGTGAGGCTCAGCATCTCGGCCCGGAACGTCTTGCCGAGCGCCTGGCTGGTCTGGGTCAGCGTGCTGATCCGGTAGGAATAGAATGCACTTTCCACGCCCACTTTGCTGAACACCTGGCAGGTGCCGCGGATCTGGCCGGTATCGACATTCTCGAGCACGAACAGGAACATGTCGTCCGCGGGTTCGTCGCGCTCCACCGAAAAGCTCTTCTGGGACCGGATGATCTTGTCGACCAAGGCGCCGCGGTCGGGCGGCAGGTTGGTGAAACCGCCGCCGGTCAGCTTCGCCATCTCGTAGATCGCCTGGAAATCGTCATTGCCGGCCGGACGTACGCGAAAGGTCACAAAGCTTCCCCTTGGGCGAGCCGAAGCACGGTCAGCGCCGACAATTGCGCCCGCTCGGCCAGGCTCTCGACGATGAGATATTCGTCGGGCGAGTGAATCGAGCCGCCGCGCACGCCCATTGTGTCGACCACCGGCACCCCGCACGCTGCGATATTGTTGCCGTCGCACACCCCACCGCTGTCGCGCCAGCCGATCTCCTGGCCCAGGTCGGCGCCGCAGCGTTTCACCAGCCCGAACAAGGCGAGCGCGCGGGCGTCGAGCGGCTTGGGCGATCGTCCCCAGCCGCCATGGACGTGGATCTTGACGTCATGCTCCGCCGAAACGGCGGCGACCGCCTCGTCGATCAGCCGCTGCGCCTCCGCCTGATCCTCCGGCGCGCGCGGCCGCAGGTTGACGCGCAGCACCGCCTGGTCCGGGACGACATTGTTCGGCCCGCCGCCGTCGATCTTGGCCGGGTTGACCGACAAGCCGGGCCGCCGCGCTGCGTACAGCCGAAGCGCAAGATCGGAAGCGGCAACAAGCGCATTCCGCCCATTCTCCGGATCGCGCCCGGCATGGGCGCTCCGCCCGCGCACCATGAGTGAGAAATTGCCGCTCCCCGGCCGCGCGCCCGCCAGAGTGCCATCGGGCAGCGCCGAAGGCTCGTAGGTCAGCGCCGCCTTCTTGCCCCGCGCGGCAAGCGCGATCAGCGGCGCCGAGCCGGGGGAGCCGACCTCCTCGTCCGAGTTGATCAGCACTTCATAGCCGACCCGCTCGGCAAGCGGCGAAAGCTCGAGCGCCTTCAGCGCCACCAGCATCACCGCAAGCCCGCCCTTCATGTCGGCGACGCCCGGACCCCGCAGCACCTTGCCCCCGAGCCATTCCAGCCGCTGAAACGGGTGATCGGCGCCGTAAACGGTGTCCATATGGCCGGTGAAAAGGAGCTGCACCGGCGCTTCGGGGCGCACCCGCACGCGCAGGTTGCGGCCATGCTCGATGGGGCGAAGCGAGCCGTCCGGCTCCATCGCCTCCACCGGCTCCGCATCGAGCAGCTCGACGCGGCCGGGTAGTTCGGAAAATTCGTCGGCGAGCAGCCCCGCCATCTGCGCCAACCCCGCCAGGTTGCGCGACCCGCTGTTGATCTTGGCCCATGCCTCGACGCGCTCGAGCAGGCGGCCGGCGGCGGCTGCCTCCAGCACCGGCTGTTCCTCGCGCGTCACCCCCTGCTGCATGGGCTCGCCTTAGCCAATCATTTGCCCCCGCGCCACACCGTGCAAATTCGTCCGGTTTGCCTTTGCATCGTTCACTTGCGGAGCCTACCCTCCCATCAAGGGCGCGAGGGGAACAACATGCTGTCGATCAAGACCTATTTGGCCGTCGCCGCTGCGATTGCCGCAACGGCCTTTGCTCTTGCCCAATGGCTGCCCGGCATGGGAGCGCCGTTTGCTATTCTCTGCACCACCCTTTGGGTGGCTTATGCGTACCGCCGTCAGCGGCGGTTCGGCTAGATCAGCTGCCGAAATGCGGCAAGCACGTCCTTGTAAAGCTTGCGCTTGAAGGGGACGATCATGGTGGGGAGGTCGTCCGGCTCCGCCCATTTCCAGGCGCGGAATTCCGGGTGCTCGGTTTCGATGTCGATGTCGCTGTCCTCGCCCAGGAAGCGGCACAGGAACCAATGCTGCCGCTGCCCGCGCCACTTGCCCTTCCAGAGCTTACCGACCAGGTCGGGCGGCAAATCGTAAAGCAGCGGCTCGGGCGCTTCGCCGATCACTTCCACGTTGTCGCGCGAAATGCCGGTTTCCTCCTCCAGCTCGCGAAGCGCGCCCTCGCGCGGCGTCTCGCCCTCGTCGAGACCGCCCTGGGGCATCTGCCAGGCCTCCAGCGTCGAATCGAGCCGCTGCGCGACGAACACCTTGCCCTCGCGATTGACCAGCATCACGCCCGCGCCGGGCCGGTAGGGGAGGGTGGTTGGATCGGTCATGCCTGCGCCTCCTCGATCAATAGCCGAAGCGCTTCCACCGCGCGGCGGATGTCGTCGTCGGAGGAGGGGATCGCCTTTCGCAAATTGATAAAGCCGTGGATATTGCCGCGCGCCTCCTGGAAGACGGTGGTCACCCCGGCCTCGACGCACGCCGCCGCATAGGCCCGCCCCTGGTCGCGGATCGGGTCGGCGCTTGCCGTCATTACCACCGTCGGCGGCATCCCGGCCTGGTCCTTGAGCAGCGGCGAGTTGCGCCAGTCCTTCTTGTCCGGCCGGTAGCATTCGTCGAACCATTCCATGCTGTCGCGGCTCAGCAGATAGCCGTCGGCGAAGGCGTCGTAGCTCGTGTAGCGCTTGCCCGGATCCGCGGCTGGGTAAATCGGCCATTGCGCAAGCACCGGCACCGCCGCCGGCGCGTCGCGAAGCGCTAGGCTGGTGACGATGGCGAAATTGCCGCCCGCACTGTCTCCGCAGGTAACAAGGCCGGTCACCTTCCGCCCAAGCGCCTCCGGGCTCCCCGCCGCCCATCGTGCCGCCGCGATGGAATCGTCCGCGCCGGCGGGGAAGGGGTGCTCGGGCGCAAGCCGGTAATCCACGGCAAGCACCGGCAGGTCGAGCTGGCGCGCGATCGAGGCGCAGAACGGCTCATGGCTTTCCAGATCGCCGAGCACGAACCCGCCGCCGTGGAAGAAGACGAGCAGCGGCCCCGCCTCGCGCTCTTCCTTCGCGTCGTACAGCCGAAGCGGGATGTCGCCGCCCGGGCCAGGGCAGCTCAGATCCTTGATCACCGCAAGCTCGCCGGTCGGCAGATCGGCGACGTAGCGCGATTTCACCAGCATCGCCCGAGCGCCCTCGACGCCGGCTTCGCGGCTGGTCGGGCTGTTCAGCGCGTTGAGGAAATCCAGAAACGCGCGTGCTTCCGGGCGCAAATAAGGTTCGGCGGTGTCGCTCAAGCGTATGCTCCAATGGCGCGGCGGGGGTGCGGCGCCTACCTAGAGGCGGTGATCGCGATCGTCCATCATCCCGACTATGTCGCTCCCGCGCCGGAAGACAGCCGTTACCGGTGGAACAAGAACGGCCTGGTCCGCGACTGCCTGGAAGCGGCCGGCGACCCTATTGAATGGATCGAGCCCGAGCCGATGCCGCGCGAGTGGCTCGAACGGGTGCACAGCGCCGCCTACGTGGAAGAGGTAATTACCGCTTCGGTGCCGCGCGAAAAGGAGCGGCGGATCGGCTTTCCGGTGACCGAGATCGTCGCCCGCCGAGCCCAGCGCGTCCCCGGCGGCACCTACCGGGCTGCGCTCGAGGCGCTGCAACGCGGCTTCGCGGCCAACAATGCCGGCGGAAGCCACCACGCCCTCTACGACACCGGCGCCGGCTATTGCGTCTTCAACGACCTCGCCGTGACCGCCGTCCGCCTCGTCGCGGAGAACCGCGCCCGCCGCGTGTTGATCGTCGACTGCGACGTCCACCAGGGCGACGGCACCGCCGCCTTGTGCGCAGGGGAGGAAGGCGTCGCCACTTACTCGATTCACGCCGAGAAGAACTTCCCGGTCCGCAAGACCGTCTCCACCGTGGATGTCGCGCTCCCCGACGGCACCGGCGACGCCGATTATCTCCACGCGTTGGAGGAGTCGCTCGTAACGCTCCTCGACAGCTTCGCGCCCGACCTCATCCTCTACCAGGGCGGCGTCGACCCCTTCGCCGGCGACCGCCTCGGCCGTCTCGCCCTTACGCAAGAGGGCCTAGACGCCCGCGACGCCTTCATCGCCACCCTCGCCAAAACCCGCGGCTTGCCCCTCGCGTCCACCCTCGGCGGCGGCTATGGCGCCGACATCGGCGAGGTCGCGGCCCGCCACGCCCGCACCATCCTCAACGTCGGGCGCATTTTGTCCCGCTGACGCGTTGTCTCCCCGGCATCAATATCTACCTTGGGCCGCCGGGCGCTTGGGGATAGAAGGGCGCCGATCACTTTTTTCAGGACACCTGCACCGATGGCGACAACGGCCACCCACCTCCTTACCCCCGAAGAAGCCGGCGCGGACATCGTGCCGGAAGCGGTGGTTGTCCGCTTCGCCGGCGACAGCGGCGACGGCATGCAGCTGACCGGCGGCCAGTTCACCCTCTCCACCGCGCTCGCCGGCAACGACCTTGCCACTTTCCCGGATTTCCCGGCCGAAATCCGCGCGCCGCAGGGGACCACCTTCGGCGTCTCCGCCTTCCAGATCAATTTCGGCTCGGCGGCGGTCGACACCGCAGGTGACGCGCCGGACGTGCTGGTGGCGATGAACCCGGCGGCGCTCAAGGTGAACGTCAACGACCTGAAGCCCGGCGGCCTGATCATCGCCGACGAAGGGGAATTCGGCGCGCGCAACCTCGCCAAGGCCGGCTACGAAGCAAACCCGCTCGACGACGACAGCCTGTCGCGCTGGCAGCTCATCAAGTTCAACATCTCGCAGCTCACCCTCGACGCGGTGAAGCCCTTCGGCCTCGGCAACAAGGAGGCGCTGCGCTGCAAGAATATGTGGACGCTCGGCCTCGCTTTGTGGATGTTCGACCGCGACCGCGCGCCGATCGAGAACTGGCTCCGCACCAAATTCGCCAAGGCGCCGGAGCTCGCCGAAGCGAATATCGCGGCCCTCAACGCCGGCCACGCCTTCGGCGAGACGGCGGAGATCGGCGGCCAGATCCCGCAGCACCACATCGCCCCCGCGCCGGCCGAGCCCGGCCTCTACCGCACCGTCACCGGCGCCGAGGCGATCTCCATGGGCCTCGTTGCCGGCGCGCAGCTTGCGGGCTTGAAGATGTTCTTCGGCGGATACCCGATCACGCCCGCGTCGGCGATCCTCCACCACCTGTCGCGCCTCAAGGAATATGGCGTCACCACCTTCCAGGCGGAGGACGAGATCGCCGCCATTGGTTCCGCGATCGGCGCAAGCTACGCTGGCAGCCTCGGCGTCACCTCCTCTTCCGGCCCCGGCATCGCGCTCAAGGCCGAAGCGATGGGTCTTGCGATCATGACTGAGCTTCCGCTGGTGATCGTCAACTCGCAGCGCGGCGGGCCCTCGACCGGGCTTCCAACCAAGACCGAGCAGTCGGATCTGTACCAGGCGGTTTACGGCCGCAACGGCGACGCGCCAATGCCGGTGATCGCCGCCCGCTCGCCCGCCGACGCCTTCGATTGCGCGATCGAGGCCTGCCGGATTGCCGTCCAGTACATGACGCCCGTCATGCTCTTGACCGACGGCTACATCGCCAATGCCGCCGAACCGTGGAAGGTGCCGGATATGAGCGGCTACCGGCCGTTCCCCGTCCAATTCTTCACCGACGCGCCGACGGACGGCGAGGGCTTCAACCCCTACGCCCGCGACGAAAAGCTCGCCCGAGTCTGGATCCGCCCCGGCACCCCCGGCCTCACCCACCGCATCGGCGGTATCGAGAAGAACGAGGGTACCGGCCACATCGACTATGCGCCGGCCAACCACCAGCGCATGACCGACCTTCGCCACGCCAAGGTGGAAGGCCTCGACATCCCCGATCAGGACGTGACGCTGGGCGAGGCCGGCGGCCGCCTAGCGGTGGTCGGCTGGGGCTCCACCTACGGCCCGATCCACCAGGCGGTCCGCCGCCTCCGCGCCAAGGGTGTGGATGTCAGCCACATCCACATCCGCCACATCTGGCCGCTGCCGAAGAACCTCGGCGAACTCCTCAAGGGCTATGACCGCATCATCGTCCCCGAAATGAACAAGGGCCAATTGAAGACCCTGCTCCGCGACCAGTTCCTGGTCGACGTCAAGCCGGTCAACAAAGTCTCCGGCCAACCCTTCAAGATCGCCGAAATCGAAGCCGCTATCCAGGAAGCGCTGCAATGAACGAGATGTCTAAACTCACCGCCAAGGATTTCGCCACCGATCAGGAGGTGCGCTGGTGCCCCGGCTGCGGCGATTATGCGGTGCTGAAGGCGGTGCAGCGCACCATGCCGGAGATCGGCGTGCGTCCGGAAAACGTCGTGTTCGTCTCCGGCATCGGCTGCTCGAGCCGCTTTCCGTACTACATGGAAACCTACGGCTTCCACACGATCCACGGCCGCGCGCCCACCTTCGCGACCGGCATCAAGCTTGCCAATCCGGAGCTCAGCGTCTGGATCATCACCGGCGACGGCGACGCGCTCTCGATCGGCGGCAACCACACGATGCACGTCCTTCGCCGCAACCTCGACACCCAGATCCTGCTGTTCAACAACGAGATATACGGCCTCACCAAGGGGCAATATTCCCCGACCAGCCGCGTCGGCACCCGCTCGCCGTCCACGCCGTTCGGCTCCGTCGATCGCCCCGCAAGCCCCTGCGCGTTCGCGCTCGGCTCCGGCGCCCGCTTCATCGCCCGCGGCATCGATGTGTCGAAGCACTTGCCGGATGTGCTCAAGGCCGCCCACGCGCACAAGGGCGCGGCGTTCGTGGAAATCTTCCAGAACTGCATCGTCTACAATGACGATGTGTTCGCCCCGTTCACCGCAAAGGAGAATAGCGGCAACCAGCTTTGGCTGAAAGCCGGCGAGCCGATGCTCTTCGCGAATGGCTTGAAGGGTATCGCCCTCGACCGCGACGCGCTGGCGCTCAAGGTCGTCGACGTCGAAGCCGGCGATTGGCAGTCGGCCGGCGTCCTCGTCCACGACCCAAAGAACCGTTCGGTCGCCCACATGCTGGTTGAAATGCCCTTCGGCAGCTTCCCGACGGCACTCGGCGTCATCTACGAAGACCCCGCGCCGACCTTCGAAAGCGCCGTCGTCGCCCAGAACGAGCAAGCCGCCGCCGGCAAAACGCCCGACCTGCAGGCATTGGTCTCAAAAGGCCAAAGCTGGGAAGTCACCAAAGAACCGCACGTCATCTGACGCGGCACCTCACCCCAGCTTGAACAGGCTCCGCTCGGCTTCCACCGTGTCGCGGATGAAGCGCACTGCCGCCTTCACCCGCGCAAGCTCGGCCAGGTCCTGGTGGACGATCAGCCACAGCGAGCGGGTGAGGCTGACTTCCTTGGCAAGCACCCGCACCAGCCCCTTTTCCTCACTGGCTAGGAACCCGGGCAGCACGCACAGCCCGGCGCCGGCAAGGGTTGCGCGGAGCTGGGCGACCAGGTTTGAGCTCTCCACCGAAGTCTCCCCCTGCGGCGCGACATGCTGCAGCACGTCGAGCTCGGGGAAGTGGAGCAGGTCGCCGATATAAGCGACGAAGCGGTGACCCTGGAGGTCCGCGGCCGACGCAATCGCCGGCGCCCGCGCCAGATAGTCAGGCGCCGCGTAGAGGCCGAGATCGTAATCGATCAGCCGCGACACCTCGATCCGTCCGGCCGGCGGCCGCGCCACCGAGATCACCACGTCCGCATCGCGCTTCGACAGGCTGAACACGCCCGACGAGGCGACGAGTTGCGGGTTGAGTTGCGGATACAGGTCCTTCAGCGCGGCGATCCTCGGCGCCAGAAAGTAGCTCCCAAACCCCTCCGGCGACCCGATCCGCACCGCTCCTTCCACGCAGGCCGCGCTTCCGCCGACCCGCTCGCGCGCGCCGAGCGCCATCCGCTCCATCTCCTCCGCAATCGGCATCAGCCGCTCGCCTTCCTCCGTCAGCGTGTACCCGGACGGGCTCCGGTCAAAGAGCTTGGCCTGCAGCGCATGCTCGAGCGCGCCGATGCGGCGGGAGAGGGTGGTATGGTCCTGCCCCGTGCGCGCGGCGGCCACGGTCAGCCGCCCGCTTCGCGCCACGGCGAGGAAAGAGCGCAGGTCGTTCCAGTCGAATTCCCGCATCGTATGGGGACTTTCGCACAAGCGTATCGGAACAATCCAAATGGATTTCCGCACCCCCTTATGAGAGGAGGCTGCATCCCCTTCAAGAGGTAGAAGATCATGACGTTCCACAACGGATCGGCCGCGACCCTGTTCGGCACCGCCCCCGCTTCCCAGGATACGAATGCGGATTTCCGCACACCCGCCAATCCGGAAGCCGGCTGGGCCAACCGGAACCCGGACCGCGCTCTGCTCTTTCTGTTCGTAAGCCCCCGCGACTGCGGTGCGCTCGACGAAGTGATGGCGGCGTAAGGAATGACGATGGCGGAAGGCGGATCAGCCGTATTCAAGCTCCCGGAGCGCGTGCCGAGCCCATCGGAGCTCGCCGACGCCTGGAGCAAGGTGATCGCCTCCGCCGTCAAACTCGCCGGCTCCAGCACCACCCGCGCCCTGGACCCGCACACGCCGCAGCCCTTCGACGCCGCCGCACCCGCCCGTGCCTTCGGCGCCTTCGCCACGCACATGATGAGCCACCCCGGCGAAATCCTCGCCGCGCAGCAGAAAGCCGCCGCCGACTGGATGAAGCTCTGGCAATCGGCCGCCGCCCGCATGGCCGGCGCGTCGCCCGAACCGCTTGCCGCCCCCGAACGCGGCGACCGCCGCTTCAACGATCCCGCCTGGAACGAAGAACCCGTCTTCGATTACCTGAAGCAGGCCTATCTCCTCACCGCCCGCCGCGCGGTTGAGCTGGTGCAGGGCGCCGAAGGCCTCGACGAAGGCACCCGCACCAAGGTCGAATTCTTCACCCAGCAATACTTGAACGCCATTTCGCCGGCCAACTTCGCGCTGACCAACCCGGAAGCGATCCGCCGCGCGATCGACACCGGCTCGATCAGCCTGCTCTCCGGCCTCGCCAATTTGCTCGCCGACGCCGCCGACACGCCCGGCATCGTCAACCGCCGCGCGGAACGTGAGTTCGAAATCGGCGTCGACATCGCCGCCACGCCGGGCAGCGTCGTCTTTCAGAACGAGCTGATGCAGCTCATCCAATACGCGCCCACCACGGACGAAGTGTGGAAGCGCCCGATCCTCTACGTCCCGCCGCTGGTGAACAAATATTACCTCCTGGACCTCCAGCCCAAATCCAGCCTGATCCGCTGGCTGGTGGAGCAGGGCCACACCGTGTTCGTCGTCTCCTGGGTGAATCCCGGGCAGGAACTCGCCGACCGCGACCTCGCCGATTACATCCAGCAAGGCCCCATCGCCGCCTTGGACGCCATCGAACAGGCGACCGGCGAGACGGAAGTCGACATGTTCGGCTTCTGCATGGGCGGCACGCTCGTCGCCATCGCGCTCGCATACCTTGCGGCGAAGGGGGAGGGGGACCGCGTCGCCTCCGCAACCACTATCGGCACGATGTTCGATTTCGCCCAGCTCGGCCAATGGTCGACCTTTACCGAGCCCGAGCAGCTCCGCGCCATGGAGCGCCACCTCCTCCACAAGGGCTTCATGGCCGCGCAGGACCTCCAGGCGCTTTTCTCCGCCGTCCGCGCCAACGACCTGATCTGGTCGTCCGTCGTCAGCCACTACCTCATGGACAAGGAAGCGCCGCCTTCCGACATCCTCTACTGGTTCGCCGACGGCGCCCACATCCCCCGCGCGTTCCTTTTGAGCTGGGCCCGCGACATCCTGCGCGACAACAAGCTCAAAGCTGGTGGCCTGGTGCTCGACGGCGTTGCAATCGATCTGGCCAAGGTCAAGACGCCGCTCCTCGCCATCAGCCTCAAGGACGACCACGTCTCCGCCTGGCAGGGCACCTACGACAGCGCGCAATTATTCGGCGGCGACGTCGCCTTCCTGCTCGGCGGCTCCGGCCACAATGCCGGCGTGATCAACCCGCCGAGCGCCAACAAGCACGGCTTCTGGGTCAACGACGACATGCCCGCCACCGCCGAGGAGTGGTTCGAAGGCGCCGAGAAGAAGGAAGGTAGCTGGTGGCCCCACTGGCACGCCCGCCTGACCGACAACGGCAAGGCGCCCAAGGTGAAGGCGCGCATCCCCGGCAAAAGCGGCAAGCTCAAGGCGATCGAGCCCGCCCCGGGAAGCTACGTCCGCAACCGCGGCTGAAGCCCGCACAGGTTAGCTTTGGCCGCCAATCGGCAGGCGACAGGCGCTTCGGCCGGGTTTAAAGGCGAACCCCATGAAGAAATCCGCCACCGATCTGATGCAGGAGATCCTGTTCTCCGCGGTCATAGACGCCATCGACGCCATGAAGGCGCGCGCCGGGGGCGTGCCCAACAACCTGCTTCGCGACCTGAACGCGCTCCACGCCAACACGGCTTATGCCGACCTCCCGCCGGAGCTTCAGGCGGCGATCGGCGCAAGCACCCGCGCCGCCTTCGCCAAGCTCCTCAAGGAAGGCTATTCGGTCGCGCCCGCGCAGGCCGCGCCGCCGCGCCAAGCCCCAGCCGAAGGCGTCCGGGTAGACCGCCGTGAGCGCCGCGCCCCGCCGCGCCACGGCGACGCCCCCGGCCCGCGCGGCCCGCGCCGCGGACCGGGCGGCCCTGGTGGACCAGCACGCCCCGGCGGCGGTGGCGGGCGGCCTGGTGGCGGCGGCCGTCCTGGCGGTGGCGGCGGCGGACGCAGCGGACCCAAATAAGTGCACAAGCTCCCCGATCCCGCCGCACCAGCCGCTGAGCCGATCGACTTCAACCAGTTCCTTGCCGTCGACATCCGCTGCGGCACCGTGGTGGATGTCCAGCCCTTCCCCGAGGCGCGCAAACCCGCCTGGAAACTGCGCATCGACTTCGGCGGCACCATCGGGGTGAAGCGTTCCAGCGCCCAGGTCACCGAACATTATTCGGCCGAAGACCTGCTCGGCACCAAGGTCGCTGCCGTGGTGAACTTCCCGCCGCGCCAGATCGGCCCCTTTCTCTCCGAAGTGCTCACCGTCGGCTTTCCCGACGAAAGCGGCCACGTGGTCCTCGTCCGGCCCGACCGCGACGTCCCCAACGGCGCCCGCCTCTTCTAGACCGTGGCCCACGCCCCTTCCCGCATTCTCATCGATGCCGAGGCCCTTGCCGCGAACTGGCGCTGGCTCGCCGCGCGCAGCGGCCCGGCCGCGTGCGGCGCGGCGGTAAAGGCCGACGGCTACGGCCTCGGCGCCCGCGAGGTCGCCACGCACCTTCAGGCCGCCGGCTGCCGCGACTTCTTCGTCGCCACCTGGGCGGAAGCCGAAGCGCTCGTCCCGGCCCTTGAAGGCGCCGCCCTCTCCGTCCTCCACGGTTTCGCCGAAGAAGACCTCGCCTCAGCGATCGCGTCCCCGGCCCGCCCGGTGCTCAACACGCCCCATCAGGTCCGCCGCTGGCGCGAGGCCGCCCCCGGCCGTCCCTGCGACGTCATGATCGACACCGGCATCAGCCGCTTGGGCCTCTCCCCCGCCGATGTCGCCTCCGGTCTCCTAGAGGGCCTAACGATCGAAACGCTGATGAGCCACCTCGCTTGCGGAGACGAGGACCACGCCCTTAACGAAAAGCAGCGCACCCTCATCGCCAGCCTCGCCGCCGCAATCCCGGCCCGCCGCCGCAGCCTCGCCAACAGCGCCGGCATATGCTTGGGCGCCGATTACGCCTTCGACCTCACCCGCCCCGGGCTAGCCATCTACGGCGGCATCCCGCGCGGCGAAGCGGAAGGCCACATCGCGCAAGTCGCCCGCGTCGAGGCGCAAATCCTCCAGCGCCGCACCGTCGCACCCGGGGAAAGCGTCGGCTACAACGCCACCTTCACTGCCGCCATGCCCAGCGAGCTCGCCATCCTCAACATCGGCTATGCCGACGGCTACCTGCGCAGCTTCTCCGGCGGCGCCGGCCATGTCCTCCACGCCGGCCTGCAACTCCCCGTCTGCGGCCGCGTCTCGATGGACCTCACCGCCGTCGACGTCACCGCCGCGCCGCACCTCCGGGAAGGCGACTGGCTCGAGCTCGACTACAACCTTCCTACCGCCTCCGCCGCCTCCGGCCTTTCCCAATACGAGCTGCTCACCGGCCTCGGCCGCCGCCACGCCCGCATCTGGCGCTGAAACCCCCGCCGCACCCGCTCGTTAGGCGGCAATGGCCACCATCGCACATCTTTCCGACGTCCATTTCGGGCACCATGACGACCAGGTCGTCGCCGCCGTCGACGCCTTCCTCGCCGCGCGCCGCCCCGATCTTGTCGTGATCAGCGGCGATTTCACCCAGCGCGCCCGTGTCGAGCAGTATGAAATGGCCGCCGAGTGGCTCGACCGGCTCCAGGAAAGCGGCCTCGCCACCCTGGCCGTCCCTGGCAATCACGACGTGCCCCTCTACGACGTCGTCCGCCGCTTCGCCCGCCCGCTCCACCGCTACAAAAAGTATATCGACGACGATCTCTGCCCCTGGTTCGAGACGGACGACATTGCCGTGCTCGGCATCAACACCGCCCGCTCGCTGACGATCAAGGACGGCCGCATCAACGAAGAGCAGATGGACATCATCCGTGAGCGCTTTGCCGCCGTCTCCCCGGCCAAGACCCGAATCCTCGTCACCCACCACCCGCTGTTCGCCATGCCGATCGGCGATGAAGGCGAACTCACCAAGGTCGTCGGTCGTCAGGAGGACGCCCTGAAAGCCACCGCCGAAGCGGGCGTCCAGATCCTCCTCGCCGGCCACTTCCACCGCTCCTACGCCCAGTCCGCCCGCGACATGGTGGAAACTGCCGGCGCCGCCCTCGTCGTCCAGGCCGGCACCGCCACCTCCACCCGCCTCCGCGGCGACGAGCTGCAAAGCTTCAACTGGCTCGACGTCACGCCCGGCCATGTCGAGCTCACCGTGCAACGCTGGGACGGCGCCGCCTGGGTAGCCGGCCGCCCCACCGCCTTCGAATTCGCGGACGGCAACTGGCGCTTCGCCGGCCGCAAGGAAGGCGAGGGCGTCCCGGCGGCGGAAGTCGCGGCGCGCGTAGACGGCGAGGCTCCGGCGGGCGAAGGAGGCGCCTAGCCTAAGCTTACGAGCGCGGTCAGCAGTCCAGCCGCCGCAGCGCCCATGCTGGCGAGGAGGACGGCGCCAGCGACCGCGCCCTTGGCGTGGCGAGTCTCCTCGGCGATCTCCGGCCTGTGGTCATTCCGCGCAACGGCCGCACTCTGCCGGAACGCGCTCCGCCGGTGCCGGTTGTTGCTTCCAAACGGGAGAGCATGATGACGGACTTTGCCAGCCTCCGCGAAGCGATGGTGACGGCGCAGATCGCGTCGCGCGGCATCCATGATCCGCGCGTCCTCGGCGCCTTTCGCGCCGTGCCGCGTGAAGAGTTCGTGCCGGAGGCGCACCGCGCCGCGGCTTATGACGACAACCCGCTCCCCATCGAGGCGGGGCAGACGATTTCACAGCCGGCGATCGTTGCCCGCATGATCGAGGCGGCCGAGCTGGAGCCGATGGACGTGGTGCTCGAGGTCGGCGCCGGCTCCGGCTACGCGGCGGCGGTGATTTCGCAGCTGGTCGACGAGGTGATTGCGGTCGAGCGGCACCTGGAGCTTGCGACGCTGGCCGGCGAGCGGATGGAGCGGCTCGGCTACGAGAACGTCTCCGTCTACCAGGGCGACGGGACGCGCGGCTTCGAGGAGAAGGGACCGTTCGACGCGATCATCGTCTCTGCGGCGGGAAGCCACGTGCCCGACGCGCTTCTCGAGCAGCTCGAAATCGGCGGGCGGCTGGTGATGCCGGTTGGCGAAAAGGACGAGGTACAGACGCTCTTCAAGATCGTTCGCACGTCCGACGACGAATATGAGCAGGAGGATCTCGGCCCGGTGCGCTTCGTGCCGCTGATCGGCGCCCATGGCTGGACGGAAGGGGGCGGCCGCGCCGACCCGCGCACGCCGGCCGAGCTGATCCGCGACGCCGCCGAGCCGCTGCCGGACCTGGACGATCCGGCATTTGGCGAATGGTTCGACCGCTTCGCCGATGCGCGGGTGGTGATGCTCGGCGAGGCGAGCCACGGCACGTCCGAATTCTACCGCGCCCGCGCCGCGATCACCAGGCGGCTGATCGAGCAGCACGGCTTCAACATCGTCGCGGTGGAAGCCGACTGGCCGGACGCGGCAAGCATCGACCGCTACGTCCGCCACCGCCCGCACCGCGCCGGCGAGGAAGCGGCGTTCCAGCGCTTCCCGACGTGGATGTGGCGCAACGCGGAGGTGGACGCGTTCGTGCGCTGGTTGCGTGGGCACAACAAGGGCAAGGCGCTGGCGGACATGGCCGGCTTCTACGGCCTCGACCTCTACAACCTTTCCGGCTCGATCCGCGCGGTGATCGACTTCCTGGACGACGCCGATCCCGAAGCCGCCAAGGTGGCGCGGGAGCGTTACGGCTGCCTCCAGCCCTGGCGCGACGATCCCGCCGCTTATGGCCGCCGCGCGCTTTCCGAAGGCTATGGCCGCTGCGAAGCGGGCGCCCTCGCCATGCTCACCGACCTCATGCAGCGGCGGATGGATTGCCTCGGTGAGGAGTGCGAGGAATGGCTCGACGCCGCCGCCAACGCCCGCCTGATCCGCAACGCCGAGCAATATTACCGCGTCATGTACTATGGCGCCGCCGAGAGCTGGAACCTGCGCGACACGCACATGTTCGAGACGCTCTGCCAGCTGCTGGAGGCGAAGGGGCCCGAGGCGAAGGCGGTGGTCTGGGCGCACAACAGCCACATCGGCAACGCCGCCTTCACCGAAATGGGCCAGGCTCGCGAGGAGCTCAACATCGGCCAGCTGGTGAAGGAGAAGTTCGGCGATGCCGCGCGGCTGATCGGCTTCGGCACGCACAGCGGCACCGTAGCGGCAGCGGACAATTGGGACGAGCCGATGGAGGTGATGGACGTCCGACCCTCCCTCGGCGGCAGCTACGAGCGCCTCTGCCACGACAGCGGCGTCGATCGCT
>DASVUO010000007.1:0-13100 GCA_036386995.1 Allosphingosinicella sp.
GTAATGGCCGAACAGCCCGGCGCCGCCGGCGCAGGCGGAAAGGAGGAGAAGGCTTCCCAGAGCCGGCAGCAGCCGTTTGCGCATCCTGTTGGTTCCTCTTCTCACTGGCTGAGCGTGTGGCGGACCATCGCCGCATCCGGCGCTTGCGGGGCAAGGGCGAGGTAGCGCTGGAGCGCCACACGCCCCTCCTCCCGCCGCCCGTCACGGATGAGCTGCTGACCGTGCGCGCGCCAG
The DNA here is from genome assembly GCA_036386995.1 of Allosphingosinicella sp. GTDB lineage: Bacteria > Pseudomonadota > Alphaproteobacteria > Sphingomonadales > Sphingomonadaceae > Allosphingosinicella. The sequence continues at coordinate 235 of DASVUO010000007.1, forward strand.
GCCTCCGGCGGCGCATCGGGCAGAGTCACGGCCGCGGCATAGCTCTGGCCGGCAAGCGCGCTGTCGCCCGCCTGCCCGCGAAGCCGCCAGACCTCGCCCTCGTAGAAGCGCAGCAGGCCGGTCCAGCCGTCCCGCGCCAGGCTGCGCAGCAGATAGAGGCTCGCGCCCGGATCGTTGAGCTTCACCTGATCGTCCAGCCACGTCTTGCGGTGCGCGCCGATCGCCGAAAGGTAGCGCTCGCGGCCGCGCTCCGCGGTGCGGGAGGTGGTGACTTCGCGGGCGGACGCGCGCAGATCGACCATCCGCTCCTCGGGTGCGGGATGGGTGGCGAGCAGCGAATAGCCGCGCTTGCGGCGCTTGCGGCGCATCTCGGCGCTGGCCTGGGTTTCCTCGATTAGTTGCTGCCAAGTCTCGGGCATGGCGAGCGGATCGTAGCCGGCCTGGGCGATCTGCCGCAGCCCTATCGCATCGGCCTCCGCCTCCAGCTCACGCCTGTAGGCGAACAGCGACAGGATCGCCCCGGTATAAGCGAGCCTCACCAGCTCGCCGGCGTAAACTCCGGCTGCCGCGCCGCCGAGGCCCGCGCCCAAGGCCAGGAAGCTCAGCGCCGATGTTTTGCGCTTCATGTCGCGCCATGAGCGGATCTGGTGGCGGCGCAGGAAATGGCCGGCCTCATGGGCGATCACCCCGGCAAGCTGGGCCTCATCGCGCATGCGCAGCAGTAGGCCCGAGAAGACGACCATGAAGCCCGTTGGCGCCATGAAGGCGTTGAACTCCGGTACGTGCGCGACATAGACGCGCAAGTCGCGCGCCGCCGGGCCGCCGACCCTCGCTGCGATGCCGCCAAGGTAGGCGGCAAGCGCCCGATCGCGGATCAGGAGGTTGGAGCCGGCGATTTCCTGCTCCGCCCGCTCATATTGCTGCCAAAGGCCCTGCTCGTCCTTCTCCGTCGGGCGGTGGTTCGGGCCGACCAGCGGCTTCATGTCGGCAGGCCGGATCCGCACCTCGGCGGTGCCCGCGACGCCCGCACAACAGGCGCAGCCTAGGCCGCCGAGCAGCATCCGCCGGGTGAGCGGAAGCGCGTCAAGGGCGCTCACTGCCGCTCCCTGACGCTTCGGCCCGCCTTCATCCGGCCAAGCAGCCGTTCCACCATCTGGGCGGCGCCGTCGGGCGTGCGGATGTCGCCAAATTGCACGCCGGGAAGCTGGCTGGATGTCTGGAGGACGTTGAACCAAACCAATTCGCCGGTCTTGAGATCGACGAGGGAAGCGTAAGCGGACTGGCCTCCGCCCGAGACGGGGGCGCAGAAACCGATCAAGCAGCCGGCGAGGCCGACAACCTGAAGCGCCTTGCGGCTGGACGAGGCGAAACTGTCGCTGGCGTGCAGGAACAGGGCGTAATCCATTCCGGTTGCCCGGCCGAACTTCACCGCATCCTCGCCAAGCGTCCACTCCAGGCCCATGCGCCGCTTCGTGGGCAGCGTGGCGCCCATATATTTGTGAAAGGCGATCGATTGGCCGACCGCAGCGTGCAGCCGCTCGAGATCGGCCACGGTATCGGCGCTGACGCCCTGCACGCCATCGCGGGTTTCAAGTATTCGGGTGCGGCCGCCGCGGCCCGCTTGCTGCTCGGCAAGGGCGCGGAGCAGGTTGGTCCGCGCCTGCTCCGTCCAGTCGGCGCGTGGTTCGACCATGCCGCCGGCGGTGATCGAGCCGACCTGCACATCCGGCCGCATCACGATCAGCCCGTAATCGCCCTGCGGCGGCGCAAATTCGAGATCGGCGACTTGCTTTGTCTGAACGCAGCCGACAAGCGCGAGGGCAGCGGCGGAAACGGCGAAAAGCGCGCGGCGCTGCATCCTCAGGCTCCCGAAACAACTGGCGACCCGGGGAAAACGCCCGCTCGCGCCGCTCGTTCCGGGAGCAGAAGGGTAGTTCAGGCCGCCTGGTCGAACCCGTCGAGGGCGGGCAGCGGCCGCAGGCGCTGGTAAGGGTGGAGCACGCCGACGCCAGTCATGCCGGTGTCGGCAAGCGCCACCGCGGTGCTGCAAAAGGCGCATTCCGCCGAGAGCCGGCCGACATACCAGTGGGTGCGTCCGCAGGCCGGGCAATGGTTGACCTCGCCGGGCCGGTAAAGGAGCTGATAGCCCCTGGCTGAAGGATCGTGCGGGAAGGCCATGCCTCCCCGACCGTTTGTTCCCGCCGCCCCGCCTTCGATTGCCCGTAACATCGTCCTTGCTCCCTGTGCGCCGCAGGGTGCCGAAAAGCCGGTCCTGCGATGAACCGTGCTTTCCCATAGACGAGTTGAACGGCAAATGAACCGTTGCGGACCTGCAACATCTGCAACATTGCAGCGCGCCTGGCGCTGCGGCACCCCTTCAACCGCCGCAACATCTGTAACCATTTTCCTACGCGGCGCGGCGGAAGCTTCCTCGTGTCCCCCGCCGCAGGCGCGGCGCCGCAGCCCCGGAAGTGCCAGGCAGCGCCAGCGGCAGAGGCTGTCCGCAACAGGCGCACTCGGCGACTTGCCGCCCGACGAGCCATTGCGCGCTGCCGCACTCATCGCAGGTCACTTGGTCGCCCGCCCTGAACGGCCGACTGTTTTTCTTGTCCATGTGCATCGATCCCACGCCGAGTCCCCGCTGCGACCGTAGCGCGCCCCCTTCTTGCCTGCGGGAGCTGTTTCACAATGGCAACGAAGCTTTGACGGGCACCGTTGCACCTTCGCCACAGGCATGGAGTTCAGCCGATCGGCACCACCTCCGCCTCTTGCTCTTCCGCTTCCTCCCACACTGCCTCGCGGTGCATTTCGAAGCTCCCGTCGCCGTCGGCGAGGCTCCACACGCCGGTGATCGAATTGCCGTCGCCCGACAGGCGGCCGACATAGTCGACAGCATGGGCGGCGTCGCTTGCGCCGTCATACGCCTTGGTGAAATCGACAGCACTGCCCTGGCGGCTGCCGGACAGGATCGCTTCCAGCGAGTCGGTGGAACGCCCCATGGTGTTCGGCTCGATGATCGTGCCGGAGAGCGCGCCGTTCGCGTCCTCGAGGCGGGCCAGGAACGGCACGGCCGCTCCGAACGCGTAGGCATAATGGCCCATCCACAGGCCGCTGATGTTCAGCTTGTCGCTCACGGCCTCGCGCTGGAGAGCAGTTCCAGAGCCGCGACGTCCACAGGCGGCGCGCAGAGGAAGCCTTGGTAGAGATTGCAGCCTTCGCGGGCGAGGAGCGCGAGCTGCTCCTCCGTCTCCACCCCTTCGGCAATGACCTCGAGACCGAGCGAGCGCGCCATTTCGATGACGCTGCGCACCACCACCTGATCGCGCGCGCTGCCGCCGATATCCTCCACCAGCCTTTTGTCGATCTTGAGGTAATCGAGCGGCAGCGCCTTCAAGTAGGCGAGGCTGGAATAGCCGGTGCCGAAATCGTCGATGGCCGCGCGCAGCCCGCCCTCGCGCAGCCGGGCGAGGAGGTTCGCCGCCGCGCCGAGATCGTCGATCAGCCCGCCTTCCGTGACCTCCACCGTCAACCGCCCGGGCGGGAAACCGCTCTCGCGCACCATCGCCACGAACTGCTCGGCAAAGCCAGGCCGAACGATATCTGCGGCGGTGATGTTGACGGAGAGGCGGAGGCCCGAAAGTGCCTCCGGCCAGGCCGCGGCGGCGGCAATGGCCTTGCGCTGCACATGGTCGGAGAGCTGGACGAGGTAATCCGAGCGCTCGGCAACGCTGAACAAGATAATTGCGCCAAGCTCGCCGAGATCGGGGTGCCGCCAGCGGGCAAGCGCTTCTGCGCCGACGATGCGGCGGGTGGCGACGGAGACTTGCGGCTGGAACAGGATCTCGATCTCGTCCTGGTCGAGCGCACGGCGAAGATCGACCTCCAGCCGGTCGCCGAGCGCTTCCTGCGTGGCGCTGCCCGCCTCGAGAACACGCACGGGACCCGCCTCTCCGGTCTTCGCCTCGGCGAGCGCGGCGCTCGCCCGGCGCAGGAGCTTGGACGAATCGTCCCCCGCTTCGGCTGCCACCACCCCGGCGCGGCTACCGAGGGTGACGACATGGTCGCCGCACATGAACGGGCGGCCGGTTGCTTCGATCAGCTCCCCGGCAAGGAAGCGCCCTTCGCCAAGGCTGGTCGGCGCGGCGAGCAGGATTGCGAATTCGGCGCCGGCGATACGCGCGACAAGCCGCCGCCGCCCGTCCGGATTGACCAGCCGCTCGATCCTCCGCGCCGCCGCCTGAAGCACCGAATCGCCGGTGCTCCGCCCAAACGCGGCGTTGATCGCGTCGAACCGGCTGACCGCGAGCAGGATGCAGACCATCGCCGGCTGCCCGGAAGGCCCACGGAGCTGGCCATCGATCCAGTCCCGCGCCGCGCGGGCGTCGCGAAGCCCCGTCATCGGATCGCGCACCTGCGCGGCACTGTCGAACGACCCGATCGTCTCCGTCCGGCCGACCACCGCAAGCCCTTCCTCCTCGACTCGCAGATGATGAGCCAAGCGGGCGCCGCCGCCCTCCCCGTCCCCATGGGCGAAGGCGGTGGACACGCCGGTCGCGAGCAGCCGGTCGATCGCGCCGCGTGCCGCGCGGCGGCCGTCCGGGTCGAGCTTGCGGAACAGGTCCATCAGGCTGATCCGCTGACCCTTGTCCTCGCCTAAGCCGGCGCGGCGGGCGAGCGCCGGGCTCAGCTCGACGGTGGAGGTGCCGGGCTGCCACCGCCACGAATCTCCCCGCTCCTCGTTTCCGGCGCGGCGCGAGGGGCGGCCGCCACCGAGCCGCTCGGCATGGCGCTGGGCGAACTGCACCGCGTACAGGAACTGCTGCTCACTGAATGGGCTGACCAGGAAGTGCGTGGCCCCGGCGGCGTAGAGATCGTCCAGGGCCTGATCGTCAGTGCGCGAAAGCAGCACCAGCAGGGCCGCGGCGTTGGCTTCGGCGGGATCGGCAAGCGCGGCGACGCCCTCTTTCCCCTCGCCCAGCGAACCCCGCGCATCGACTACGGCCACCGCCGCGCCCGAGGAGATGAAGCGGCTCTCGGCATTGTCGTTGCGGCGTGCGGCGATCGCCTGCCAGCCGCCGCGCTCCGCCGCCGCGGTCAGCTCGTCGCGGTGGCGAAAGGACAAAATGAACAGCGGCGGGCCGCCGCTCGGATCGTTCATTGTCTCAGGTCGCCTTTTGCCGCTGTCATGGTCTTGAAAGCTCTACTCTCGCCCCATAGCCTCAACAATCGATTTAGGCGGCGGCCGCGGGACGGAATAAAGCGCCGCTTGCCGCCGCCACCGCCGCAGCCTAGCAAGGCGCACGATGACGGCCGCAGCGGACAAACCCACCGCCCTTCTCGCCTCGCCCACGGAGGGCGCGCAGGAAGCCGAGGCCGAGCTTCGGCGGCTGTATCCCTTTGTTGCACTGGAAGACGCCGAGCAGGTGGTCGCGCTGGGCGGCGACGGCTTCCTGCTGCAGACCCTGCACGAGATGCTGGAGGCAGGCCGTATCCTCCCCGTCTTCGGAATGAACCTCGGTACGGTCGGCTTCCTGATGAACGAATGGCGGCCCGAGAAGCTCTGCGAACGTGTCGCCGCCGCACGTCCCTATCGTGTTGCGCCGCTCCGCATGGAAGCGGTCAGCGCCGACGGCAGCCGGGTCGATTTCCCGGCGATTAACGAAGTGTCCTTGCTACGCGAAACGCGGCAAACGGCATGGATCGAGGTTTCCGTGAACGGCCGCGTCGTTCTTCCCCAGCTGATCTGCGACGGGGTGCTGGTGGCGACCCCGGCCGGCTCCACCGCCTACAACCTTTCCGCTCAGGGGCCGATCCTCCCGTTGGGTTCCAACCTCGTAGCGCTCACCCCGATCAGCCCGTTCCGCCCGAGGCGCTGGCGCGGCGCGCTGATTTCGGACGATCAGGAGATCGCCTTCAAGGTCATCGATCCGCTCAAGCGCCCGGTCTCGGCTGTCGCCGACCAGCGCGAGGTGCGCGACGTTGCAAGCGTCGCCGTGCGGGTGGACCGCAGCCTGGAGCTCACCATCCTGTTCGACGACAACAACACGCTCGACGAGCGCATTGCGCAGGAGCAGTTCACCGCCTGAAAAAGCGGCGGCAAATGCCTTGCGCCTTTGAAAAACATGCTGCTATAGCGCCGCTCGCCGAAAGGCTGCTCCCCGGTAGCTCAGCGGTAGAGCATCCGACTGTTAATCGGATGGCCGATGGTTCGAATCCGTCCCGGGGAGCCACTCGCTTCAATCAGCGAGTTTCGCTCAAGCAGCTGCGTCTCACCCCCGCCTGGAGTCTCCAGGCGAAGCTGAGGCTTGCTATTCCTGTCCCGAACTCAGCTTCACCACCCGCGGCTTAGGCTCGTCCGAGCCACGGCGGCTGAACAGCGCGTAAGCGACGAGCCCGATGCCCGCGGTCACGGCGATCTTGGTGGCGAGGCCCTTCTTGTTATGCTCCCACTCCGCCTTGGCGCCCATTTCGCCCGGAATGTTCGGCACTTTGGCGCGGGCGAGATCCTGGCCGATCCCTTCCACCACGTTGATCCGGTCGGCGCCCATCAGCAGCAGCCAGTGGATCCAGTTGGACTCGCTCCAGCGGAAGGCCAGGCGGCGGATCATTCCGCTGAGGCCGGACGGCGGCGTCGAGGTTCCGAACACCGCCGGGCGGCGGATATGTTCGATCGACTGCAGGATCTCAACGTCGCTGCCCTGCTGCGCGGGCCGCTGCCAATCCTTGGTAAGCCCCTCGTCCTTTGAGCGGTCGCGATAGGGATAGGTCGGATCGTTGGCCGGATCGGCGTCCACGCCCCACCCAATCACCGAACGCGGATCGATGGGGGTACGGGCCGAAGCGATGTCGGTGCGTTGCTGTTCAAGCATGATATCTTCCCTCAATGGCTTGGGACCAGCACCGGCTTGATGCAGCCGTCGAGCTTGGCCGAGAACATGTGGTAGGCGTCGGCAATGTCCTCCAGCGGCACCTTGTGGGTGATGATGCCCTTGGGGTTGAGCCGCCCTTCCTTCACATGCTCGATGAGCTTGGGCAGGTGCCGCTTCACCGCCGCCTGGTTGGCGCGGATGGTGAGGCCCTTGTTCACGACATTGCCCATGGGCACCATGTTGCCGGTCGGCCCGTAGACGCCGACGATCGACACCACGCCGCCCTTCTTCACTGAATTGATCGCCCAATGGAGCGGAATGGCATTGCCCGCCTCCAGCTTCAGCTTGTTGCCGAACAGGGTCTGGAGGAAATTGCCCTTTGCGTCCCCGCCCACCGCGTCGATGGCCACATCGACGCCGAGGCCGTCCGTTGTCTTCTTCATGAACACAACAAGGTCGTCCAACTCCTTGTAATTATAGACTTCCGCCGGGCAGTAAGTGCGCGCAAACTCGAGCCGGTAATCGACATGGTCGACGACGATCACACGCCCCGCGCCGAACAGCCAGGCCGACCGCGCCGCGAGCAGCCCCACCGGGCCGGCGCCGAGCACCAGCACCGTGTCGCCCTTCTGGATGCCGCCCATTTCCGCGGCCTGGTAGCCGGTCGGTACGACGTCGGTGAGCAGCACCGCATCGTCGGGATCCATCCAGTCGGGGATCACCTGCGGCCCGAAATCGGCATACGGTACCCGGACATATTCCGCCTGCCCGCCGTCATAGCCGCCGGCGGTGTGGGAATAGCCGTAAATGCCGGCGACGGCCGTCGCCTGCGGATTGGATTCGTGGCAATTGCCGAACAGGCCCTGCTTGCAGAAATGGCACTGGCCGCAGGCGATGTTGAAGGGCACGAGAACGTGATCTCCGGCCTTCAGATTCTCGACGGCCGAGCCGACTTCCTGGACGATGCCGCAGAATTCGTGGCCGAAGGTCATGCCGACCCGAGTGTCTGGCACCATGCCGTGGTAAAGGTGGAGATCGGACCCGCAGATGCACGAGCGCGTCACCTTGACGATCGCGTCGCGCGGATGCTCGATCTTCGGCATCGGCTTTTCTTCAACCCTGACGCGGTACGGCCCGCGGTAATCCATCGCCAGCATCCGGCAGCTCCTCGGCTATTGCTTGTCGCCTCAACCGGAACGGAAGCGCTTGGTTCCCCACGACAAAAGGCGCCGGGCACTCAAAGGGAAGCGAACCGGCTCCGGAACATTGTCGCCGCGCCACTTGTTTGGCGGAGCAGGATTTCAGGAGGCTCCCATGGCGACCAACAACAACGAAAAGCAGAGCAGCAAGGGCCGCAAGAGCGGCGGCAGCAGCGGCGGCAACAACAAGAAGGGTGAAGGCAGCGCGTTCGGCTTCGGAAGCGGCAATACGGGCGTGCTGATGGGCGCGGCGATGGCCGGCGCGGCGGTCGGCATAGCGGCCAATGTTGGTCGCAAATTGTTCGTCCAGTTCACCAGCGGCGCCACCGGCGACTGGTTCGACGCGCTCAAGACCGAGCATGCGATGACGCTGGCCATCTTCGACAAGATCGAAGCCACCGACGACAGCCAGGGCATCACGCGCGCAAACCTGCTGATGAAGCTCAAATATGCTCTCGATAAGCACGCGCACCAGGAAGAAAATGTCGTCTACCCGGCGCTTCGCCAGGCGAACCAGGCGCACGACGCCGACGCGCTTAACTCAGAGCATGGCTATGTGAAGACCTACCTCTACGAGCTGGAGACGCTGCCCAATACCAGCCCCGAATGGCTGGCGCGGGTGCGCGATTTCCGCTCCATGATCGAGGAGCATATGCGGATGGAAGAGAATGAGGTCTTCCCCGCTTTCCAGAAGATGCTGACCCCGGAGCAGAATGCCCGCATCACTTCGCTGATGAACAAGGAAGGCTTCAAGGTCGCCTAAGCGCCCGAGCCGAATAGAAAAAGGGCCGGCGGGAGCGATCCTGCCGGCCCTGTTCTTTGTCAGCCCCGGCTCAGGCGAGCTGGCCGTGGCAGTGCTTGTACTTCTGGCCCGAGCCGCACGGGCACGGCGCGTTGCGGCTGATCGGCGCTTCCGCGACATCGGCGCCTTCGGGCATAGCCGGCTGCTGCGCCTGAAGCGGCGGCAGGCGGGAGAGGATGGTGCCGGTGTCGGCATCCACGTCCGCCGTATCGTCCTCGCCGCTCAACGGATCGATGTGGTGGGTGATGAAGTCGGCGAAATCGGGAAGCTCCTGATATTCCGGCTCCTGCATGGTGAAGTTCGCGCGCGCCAGCGTGCTGGTCACGTCCTCGCGGATCGCCACCAGCATCCGCTCGAACTGCTGGAAAGCTTCGCGCTTATATTCGTCGATCGGCTTCTTTTGAGCATAAGCGCGCAGGTGAATGATCGCGCGAAGCGCGTCGAGCATCGCAAGATGCTCCTTCCAGTGATGATCGAGGCTCTGGAGGAGGATCGACTTTTCGACCTGAATGAAAGTCTCGGGCGGAAGCTGCGCCTTTTTCTCCTCGATCTGCGCATCGGCAAGCGCCTGGATGCGCTCCAGGAAGATCTCCGGATCGACGGCTTCCTCTTGCATCCACGCGTCAATCGGCGGCTGCAGGCCGAGCACGGAGTCCAGCCGCTCCTTAAGCAGGGCAATGTCCCATTGCTCCGGATAGGTGTTGGGCGGGCAAGCCTCCCCGACGATGGCGTTCACCGTCTCGGCACGCATGTCCTCGACCACGTCGCCGATCGTCTCAGCGTCCATGATGTCGGCGCGCTGCTCGTAGATCACCTTGCGCTGATCGTTCATGACGTCGTCATATTCGACGACCTGCTTGCGGATGTCGTAGTTGCGCGCTTCGACCTTCTTCTGCGCCGTCTCGATCGCCTTGGATATCCACGGGCTGACGATCGCTTCGCCGTCCTCGAGGTTCTTGTTCATCAGGCGCGCAAACATGGTCTGCGGGCCGAATATGCGCAGGAGGTCGTCGTCCAGCGACAAGTAGAAGCGGGACAGGCCCGGATCGCCCTGACGGCCGGAGCGGCCGCGAAGCTGGTTGTCGATGCGGCGGCTTTCGTGCCGCTCGGTACCGAGCACGTAGAGGCCTCCGGCGGCGAGCACCCGCTCTTTTTCCTCGGCCACTTCGCGCTTGATCCGCTCCATGGCAGCGTCCTTTTCAGGCCCGTCCTCCATCCCGGACAGCTCGTCATTGACCCGGAACTCGACGTTGCCGCCGAGCTGAATGTCGGTGCCGCGGCCCGCCATGTTGGTGGCGATCGTGACGGCGCGCATCCGGCCGGCCTGCGCCACGATATGCGCTTCCTGCTCGTGGAGGCGCGCGTTCAGAACCGCATGCTCGACGCCTTCGCGATTGAGATATTCGGACAGAAGCTCCGACTTCTCGATCGACACGGTGCCGACCAGCACCGGCTGGCCGATATCCTGCTTCTCGCGGATCGACTTGGCGATGGCGGCGAACTTGTCGGCCTGGTTCTTGTAGAATTCGTCGTCCTCGTCGATCCGCTTCACGTCGACGTGGGTCGGGATGGTGACGACGTTCATCTTGTAGATGTCGTAGAATTCCGCCGCCTCGGTCGCCGCCGTGCCGGTCATGCCGCCGAGCTTGGGGTACAAGCGGAAATAGTTCTGGAAAGTGATCGAGGCCATGGTCTGGTTCTCGGGCTCGATGTCGACGCCTTCCTTGGCTTCCACCGCCTGGTGGAGGCCTTCGGACCAGCGCCGCCCTTCCATCATCCGGCCTGTAAACTCGTCGATGATGACGACCTTGCCTTCCTTGACGATGTAATCGGTGTCCTTCTTGAACATCACGTTGGCGCGCAGGGCCTGGTTCAGGTGGTGGACGACCACCGTGTTCTCGTAATCGTAGAGGTTCGAGCCGTGGAGCAGGCCGGCATCCTCGAGCAGGCGCTCGATCTTCTCCGTTCCGTCTTCGGTGAGCACGACCGAGCGCTGCTTCTCGTCCACCTCATAATCCTCGGGCACGAGGTTCTGAACGATGGCGTTGACCGACATGTACAGCTCCGACTTATCGTCGGTCGGGCCGGAAATGATAAGCGGCGTGCGCGCTTCGTCGATCAGGATTGAATCCACCTCGTCGACGATGGCGAAGTTGAAGGGCCGCTGGACCATCGACCCGCGATCGTACTTCATGTTGTCGCGCAGGTAGTCGAAGCCGAATTCGTTGTTGGTGCCGTAGGTAATGTCGGCGGCATAGGCTTCGCGGCGCTGGACGTCCGACAGGTTCGGAACGATGACGCCAACGGTGAGGCCGAGGAAGCGGTAGACCTGCCCCATCCACTCCGCGTCGCGGCGGGCGAGGTAATCGTTCACCGTGACGACGTGGACGCCCTTGCCCTCGAGCGCGTTCAGGTAGCAGGCCAGCGTCGCAACCAGCGTCTTGCCTTCGCCGGTACGCATTTCTGCGATCTCGCCGCGGTGAAGCACCATGCCGCCGATCATCTGCACGTCGTAATGGCGCTGGCCGAGCGCCCGCTTGGCCGCTTCGCGCACCGTCGCAAAGGCTTCTGGAAGCAGAGAGTCCAGTTCCTGCCCGTCGTCGAGCCGCTGGCGGAAGATCGCCGTCTGGCCGCGCAGCTCGTCGTCGGTCATCGCCGAAATGGTCGGCTCGAAGCCATTGATCCGGTCGACGATCTTGCGAAGCGAGCGGACGTAACGGTCGTTGGACGACCCGAAAATGGCTTTGGCAAATCCGCCGAACATGGGCGATCCTGTTCTTCTAAAAGATGGGCTTTGCGCACGAAGCAGCGATTGCCGCCGCCCCCTTGCGAACACGCCCGCGATGTAGGGTTCGCCCCCTGGCAAGTCAATTGACGGGCGGGGGAGAGGGCTTGTGGTGACGGGCCTCGCGCGAGACGCCGGCCGGCTGTCCCTCCCGGTTTGTGCCGGGAGGGAAGATGAGGCTTAAAGCTGGCCTTCGAGCCAGGCCTGGAGCTGGGTCTTGGGTGCGGCGCCGACCTTGGTCGCGGCGGGGGCGCCGTTCTTGAACAGGATCATGGTCGGAATGCCGCGCACGCCGTATTTCGCGGGTGCGTCGGGATTATCGTCGATGTTGAGCTTCACGACCTCGACCCGCTCGCCGAGTTCGCCCGAAATCTCTTCAAGCGCCGGCGCGATCATCCGGCACGGGCCGCACCATTCCGCCCAAAAATCGACCAGAACGGGCTTGGAGGACTCCAGCACGTCCTGCTGAAAGCTTTGGTCGGTGACGGTTTTGGTAGCCATGTCGGTCTCCTGAGAGTGTTGAAAGGCATTTAGGAGGCGGCGGCACCGGTCTCAAGGCTGGGCCGGTACCAGGCGAGCAGGTCGTCCGGTAGATCGAACAAGGTCGGCCCGGACGTGTAGAGCAATTTCGCCTCGATCCGGCGGCCGGGGAAGATCACGCCGAGCGCTTCTGAATAGGCCGCCATCTGGCGAAGGTGCGGCACGGGGATTGCGGCAAGGCTGTCGGGCACTTTGCGGCCCGTCTTGAAATCGGCGAGGAGCACCCTTCCCTCCTCCACCAGCAAGCGGTCGACCGTGCCGGAGACGACGAGCCCCTGGCCGACCACCGCCGCAATGGGGGCCTCCGCAAGGGCGGCGGGGCTGAACAGTTCGGCGTGAAGCGGATCGGCAATGATCGCGCAGGCGTCGGCGATCAGCGACTTGCGAAGCGCTTCCTCCTCGACGCCGGCCGAGTGAAGAAGCCAGCGCTCCGCCCGTTCGGCGCGCTCGGCCGGCGGCACGTCCGGCAGCCGCTCAAAAAGGGCGTGGAGGAGCTTGCCGCGCCGCGCCACCTCACGCAATGCCGGTGTCGGCGGCGGATCGGCAACGTCGTCCTCGCCCAATGCGGAAGGCGCGAGCGGCCGCGGCGGACGCGCTTCCTCGGGCGCGGGCGTGGCGATCCAGGCGGGGAGCGGCAGATCGGGCGCCGCCGCCCGCGCCGCCGCCTTTGC
>DASVUO010000008.1:0-9472 GCA_036386995.1 Allosphingosinicella sp.
ATGGCCAACGTCGGCGACAGCCCGACCCTGATGCTCAATGCGCCGGTTCCGGCGGCCCACAAGGTGCTGAAGAAGGCGGGGCTGACGCCCGACGACATCGACCTGTGGGAGATCAACGAGGCGTTCGCCTCCGTGACCCTCAACTCGATCCGGATGCTCGGCATCGACGAGGACAAGGTCAACGTGTGCGGCGGCGCCGTCGCCATCGGCCACCCGATCGGCGCCTCGGGCGCCCGCGTGCTCACCACCTTGCTTTATGAAATGGCGCGGCGCGACGCAAAAAAGGGCCTCGCAACCCTCTGCATCGGCGGCGGGATGGGCATCGCCTTGTGCGTTGAACGCGGCTGATGCCAACGCTTGTTTCAATAGTGTTGCGAAGGGGACACACCGCTTTCGGCAAGAAGAACGCCTCCCCCTAAAGGGGAATATGACAGATCATCGTTTCCCCCGATGCCTTGCGAAAGGCCGCCCGCTCGCGGCTCTTCGAAAAGGGGATTTGGGATGAGAAAACACAGCCTTCTCGGCACGAGCGCGATTCGCTCTGCCGTTTTTGCCGCTTCGGTATGCGCTTCCGCTGTTCCGGCTTTCGCGCAAGCTGCCGCTGACGATGGTGTGGCGACCGTGCAAAGCGGAACCGAAGTAGCTTCGGACCAAGACGCGACCACCAACGGGCAGGACGAAGCCGCTGCTGAACCAGCCGCGATCATCGTCACTGGGTCGCGGATTCGGCGTGCCAACGATACCTCGCCGGTACCGGTCACCACTGTCACTGCAGAAGATATTCGTGAGTCTGGCCGTATTTCGATCGGCGACGTTCTGAACGATCTGCCGCAACTGACAACCTCCCTGGGGTCGCAGAACTCGACCGGCGGCCTCGGCACACGCGGCCTCAACTTCCTCGACCTACGCACGCTCGGCCGTGCGCGTACACTGACGTTGATCAACGGGCGCCGCCAAGTGTCCGCCGACATCATCAACGGCGTATTCTCCGGTTCAGGTGCATCCGTCGACATCAACACGCTCCCGACTGACCTGATCGAACGCGTCGATATCGTGACGGGCGGCAATTCGGCCGTGTACGGATCGGACGCAATAGCAGGCGTGGTTAACTTCATCCTGAAGGACAGCTTCGACGGTATCCAGGTGCGCGGCCAGGCTGGTATCAGCAAATATGGCGATGCAGGGAGCCAGTACATCTCAGTTGTAGCGGGAAAGAACTTCGCGGAGGGCCGCGGCAATGTCGCGATCAACGCCGAGTTCGCCCATCAGGAAGATTACTATGCGTCTGGCCGCCCGAACCTTCGGCAAAATGATACTTTCGTCGTGGTCGATACGGATACAACGCCGAGCTCTGATGGCGTGCCAGACCGCCTGTTCTTCCGGGACATCCGCTCCACAACTATCTCGGCGGGGGGTTTGCTAGCGATCAACTATGGTAATGCGGCGGCACCGTGCGGGTTAGGGAACAACGGCTCTGCCTTCACGTGCAACTTTTTGTTCAACCCGGACGGCACCCTTACTAACCAGACCGGGCTTCGTGTCGGCATTGGTCCGAACGGCAGCTTCATCGGTGGCAACGGCGTCACTGGGCGAGAAGGGAGGCTCACGGTCCTCTCACCGGACTTGACGCGATACGTAGTCAATGTTCTTGGCCACTTCGAGGTGACGCCGGCATTCGTGCCGTTCGTTGAAGCGAAATTCGTTCGCACGAACGCGTTCGGCTCGCAGAGCGGGCCGTTCTTCGCCCAGGGTACGGGTCTGAGCGACACTTCGGTCACCGGCGTCACCGATTTTGCCGGCACGTACGATCGGTCGTTCGTCAACGGAGTGTACGTAAACGGCGTGCTTCAGGCTAACCCTGTAAACCGTGAGGGCATTCGCCTGGACAACCCATTTTTGAGCGCTGGCACGCGCGCTGCCATTGCCGCACAGCTGACGGCGGCAATCAATTCCGGCGTGAACCCGAATACTGGTGCTTTGTATACCGCCGGCGGCGTGACTGCTGCGCAGGCGGCAGCAAACAGGAACGCAGCCCTGGCGCAGGTGGCCGCCGGCACCTTCCGCTTTGCTCTTCGACGCAACTTTGTCGAACTTGGTACCCGCGACGAGCAGATCCAGCGTGACACTTATCGCACCGTCGTCGGCATTCGAGGCGAGTTCAACGGGGATTGGCGCTACGAACTGGCTGCCAACTACGGCGAACACCGCGAATACAACCTCATTACCAACAACATTTCGCGGCAGCGGTACATCCTTGCGGTGGACGCTGTCCGAAACAGCGCCGGCCAGATTGTTTGCCGCTCACAAGTTGACCCACGCTACGCAGGCGCTGATCGGGGCACCCCTGCCGATCCGGCGCAGCTGGCTGCGGACATCGCCGCGTGCGTGCCTATCAACCCTCTGGGCGAAGGGAACATCAGCGATGCGGCAAGGAACTACCTGAGCGTAGACACCGAAGCGGAAGGCAAGGCGACTCAGCTCGTCGTCGGCGGCTTCGTCTCAGGGGACCTGAGCCAGTTGTTCGAGCTGCCGGGCGGACCAATCGCGTTCTCGCTTGGTGCCGAATATCGCAAGGAGACGCTGTCCTATGCTCTCGACGATTACACGTCGAAGGGCTACGCCTTCTACAACGCTCTTCCCGACTTCACGGCGCCTGCCTTTGAGGTGAAAGAGGCATTCGGTGAGGTTTCGATCCCGCTTATCAAAGACGTGTTTCTGTTGGAGGAACTGACAGTTCATGGGTCGGGCCGCATAGCTGATTATAAGGGCGGCGCCGGTAGGGTCTACGCTTACAGCGGTGACGTCACCTGGCGGCCGGTAAGCGACCTGCTGCTGCGCGGTTCCTACTCACGCTCGGTACGCGCACCATACATCGGAGCGCTTTTCACCCCGCAGGTGCAGAACTTCACTCCTGCGCCGAGCGATCCCTGCTCCGCTCGAAACCTCAGCACCGGTGCAGCTACCCGTGCCGCGAATTGCGCGGCGGCCGGACGTCCCGCCGACTACGATTATGTGTATACGCAGTCGCTGTCGATCCTCTCCGGCGGCAACCCCAACCTGAAGGCGGAAACATCCGATTCTTACACTTTGGGTGGCGTTCTCACGCCCCGCTTCATCCCAGGACTTTCAATCTCGGCCGATTATTACAATATCCAGGTGAACGACGTTATCACGTCGGTCGCTGCACAAACCATTCTGAACCTTTGTTACGACTCGCCGACGCTGCAGAACCCGTTCTGCGGACTCTTTCAACGTGCTGGGGCGGGCGGCGGCCCCAAGGGGGAGCAGCCCTTCAGAATTCTGGAGGGAACGTTGCTGGTCTCTAGCACCAATTTCGCCAAGCTCAAGACCCGCGGCATCGATCTGAACGCTGCCTATAACCACCGGTTCAACTGGGGCTCGTTCGGCATGAAGGCGATTTACACACACGTCCTTCAGAACGATCAGTTCACAAATCCCGCCGATCCTACCTTCAAGAATACTATTGTCGACGAACTGGGTAACCCCAAGGATGCTTTCAACATCAGCACGGACGTGCGGATCGGCAAGTTGACGTTTGGCCACACCTTCCGTTGGCTTGGAAAGATGTACATCAATACGTTCGAGGATTATAACGCACTCAACGGGCAGCCGGCGCAGAACCTGGATTATGCGGAGATTGTTAAATATCCGGCGGTTAGCTACCATGACTTTCGACTTGGTTTGGAAGTTACCAAGAAGTTTAACATGGACTTCGGAATTGCCAACGCCTTCAACAAAAAGCCACCACTTGGCTTGACGGGCGTTGGTGCCGGATCGGGTATCTACGACAACCGCGGGCGTTTCTTCTTCGTGAGTGCAACCGCGCGTTACTAATTTCCCTGTTGGGCGCTGAAGGGCCGGTGAGGGAATCACCGGCCCTTTCTCTTTGACCTGCAAATGCACTTCGGAGAAGGGACATGCGACCTGTTGATCACGCCTTGGCCCTGGCACCGCGTGGGAACGTGTCTGAAGCCGTTGCTTTGCTCACCTCCGCCGGCAGTGCCGGGGACGTCGACGCCTTGATGCAGCTGGCCGTGTGGCGCCTTTCCGGCGAGATCGTGCCGCGCGACTTGGTCGCGGCGCGAGAGCTGCTCCGGCGCGCTGCAAAGATCGGCCACGTCGATGCCGCGCTTATGGAAATCGCTTTAACCGCAAACGGCAGCGGCGGTGAAGCTGACTGGCCGGCAGCGGTTGCCCTGCTGAGGTCAGCGGCCACGGCTGATCCGGTGGCAGCGGCCCAACTCCGGCTGCTCGACGCCATGGAGCTTGACGCACAGGGTAACGCAGCTGCGCCCAAAGGTTATAGGCTGTCGAGTGCACCCAGCATCACACGCTTTCCCCACCTGCTTTCGCAAAGCGAATGCGAATACCTAGCGCGCTTGGGGAGCGAAGTGCTGGAGCCCGCGACGGTCATCGACCCCGTCACCGGCAGGTCCGTTCCTCACCCTGTTCGTACATCGGATAGCGGAGCAGTCGGACCTGCGCGCGAAGACCTCGTAGTGCGAGCTGTCAACAAACGGCTTGCTGCGATCAGCGGCAGGGATATTGCGAACGGCGAGCCGCTGACCATATTGCGCTACCGGCCTGGTCAGCAGTACCGCCTGCACCATGACGCAATCGCGGGCGCGCGTAACCAGCGTACGCACACCGTACTGATCTACCTCAACAGCGGCTTCACCGGTGGCGAAACGCACTTCCCGGATTTAGGGATAACAGTGCGCCCGGTGAGCGGAGAGGCAATCTTGTTCGAGAACCTGCGCGCAAACGGCTTGCCCGACCCTCGCGCACGGCACGCCGGACTGCCGGTGCACACAGGCGCCAAGTGGCTCGCCACACGTTGGATCCGCGCGCAACCGGTCGATCCTTGGACACTCCGTTGATGCCGAAGAAGCCGCCGCAGTGAGGCCCGGCCTAAACCTTCAAAAATCTTGATCTCCCTAAGTATCAGCTAAGATCGTGTGCCCGGGTAGAACCGGCCCCCAGACGGCATAAGAAAGCGTCCGCTCCCCTCGCGAAGCGCCAGCGGCGCTGGTTCACCATCAGGGCCGAGGAACGGCGGTGGAAGCCATTTACCATCCCGGATCGCCCCGTTCATCCCGTGCGTAGATGCGGCGCGGCCGGAAACCTTCCAGAAATGGCCCATGGCTTGCGAGCGCGTTCATCGGGCACCCGGGACCGACTCCCCCGAAAGGGGAATTGACGCACTTACTCGTTATAGATCAGCGACTTAGCTGTTTTATACTGTGGCAAAACGGTTACAGCGGCTGAACAATCGATTAACAAAAGCAGTGGTACACTTGATCGGAATTGCTGATTCGTCTGAAGCCCGCGCCGAGGCCGCTTTGACCGCGGCACTTCGGAAAAGGGATTCGGGATGAAAAAGACAAGCCTTCTCGGCACGAGCGCGATCTGCTCCGCCGCTGTTGCCGCGCTCTCCTTTGCGGCAGCGACCCCCGCTTACGCGCAGACCACGGGAACGGGTGCAACGGACGCCACGTCGAATCAGGACGTGGAAGAGCAGGGTCCGCTGACCAGCGAAGCCGAAATCGAATCCGGTGCGAACGCCAACGCCGGCGCGCAGGGTGATGATGCCTCCGAAGGTCAAGCGATCACCGTTACCGGTTCGCGCATCCGCCGTCCGAACCTTGAATCGGCCATCCCGATCACCTCCGTGGGCGGTGAAGAATTCTTTCAGCAGGGCCAGACCAGCGTCGGTGACACGCTGAACGACCTGCCGCAGCTTCGCAGCACCTTTGCTCAGCAGAACCCAGGCGCCGGTGTCGGCATCGCCGGCCTCAACCTGCTCGATCTTCGTGGCCTTGGCACCGTTCGCACCCTGGTGCTGGTCAACGGCCGCCGCCACGTCGCTGCCGACATCCTCAACAACGCGACCTCGCCGGACGTTAACACGATCCCGAACGACCTGATCGAGCGCGTCGACATCGTTACCGGTGGCAACTCGGCCGTTTACGGTTCGGACGCGATCGCGGGCGTGGTCAACTTCATCCTTCGCCGCGACTTTGACGGCATTCAGGTGCGCGGAAGCGCGGCGATCTCGGAGCGTGGCTTCGGCGCCAACCAATATGCCTCGATCCTCGCCGGCAAGAACTTCGCCGGCGGCCGCGGCAACATCACCTTGCACGCGGAATACGCCCGCCAGGAGCGGATTTACGCGTCGGACATCGACAATTTCCGCCGCGTCGATGGCCTTGTTACGGTTGACGTCGACAGCGCCGGCACCCCGAACGCCAGCGACGGCTTCCCCGACGCGATCTTCGCTCGCGACATTCGCTCGTCGACCAACAGCCGCTTCGGCCTTGTTGCGCTCCCGCAGTCGAGCGTGAACGCGCAGTGCGGCCAGGGCACGCTTTCGAACAACGGTCCGGCGAACACGTCCGGCACTCCGTTCAACTGCAACTTCCTGTTCAATTCGGATGGCACCCTTGTGGCGCAGACGGGCACCCGCTTCGGCTCCGGCCCGACCGGCACCATCGTCGGCGGCAACGGCCCGACGGGCCGCGAAGGAACCTTGCTTTCCATCCTGCCGTCCAACGAGCGCATGAACTTCAACGCTCTGACGCATTACGAATTCACCAAGGCGTTCGAAGTGTTCGCCGAAGCGAAGTTCGTACGGGTGAACGCCGTGGGTAACCAGCTCGGGCCCACGTTCTTGAACAACACGTTCGCTTCGCTGGGCAGCGATGTCCGGTTGAACCCGCGCTTGGACAACCCGTTCCTGGCCACGAGTGCGCGGACCACGATCGCGAATGCTATCCTTGGCACCACCTGTACCTTTACCGCCGGCGGTGGCCTCGGCCAGGGCTGTACCGATCAGCGTCCGAACCAGCCCGGCGCCACGCCGGCGCAGGAAGCTGCAAGAGCGGCTGCCCTGGCGGCGCGCAACGCGGCGATCGCGAATGGCTCCTACCGCTTCCAGTTCGCCAGAACTCTTGCGGACCTGCCTGATCGCGACGAAGTGTTCCAGCGCGATACGTTCCGGATTGTTGGCGGTGTTCGCGGCGAGTTCAACAACGACTGGAACTACGAGCTTTCCGTTAACTACGGGAAGATGAAGGAAACGGCAGAAATGCTGGGCTTCGTGAACCGTCAGCGCTTCGTGCTGTCGCTTGATGCCGCCCGGAACCCTGTCACCGGCCAGATCCAGTGCCGTTCGCAGTTCGATCCGGCGGCGGCAACCGGCCTTCCGGGTGCGGCTTTCACGGCGTCGCTTGCTGCGGACATCGCGGCTTGCGTTCCCTACAATCCGTTCGGTGCCAACGATAACAGTGCAGCGGCCGAGTATTTCCGTGCCGACATCGTGAACCGTGCCTCCCTTGATCAGCTCAACGTCGTTGGCTTCGTCAACGGTGACAGCAGCCAACTGTTTGAACTGCCCGGCGGACCGCTCCGCTTCGCACTTGGTGCGGAATACCGGCGCGAAAAGGCGTTCAACAACAGCGACGAGGATGCCGATACCGGCATCACCAACTCGGTGTTCCTCGGCGACGTCAACGCGAAGGCGTTGGAGGTCAAGGAAGCGTTCGGCGAAATCCAGATCCCGCTTTTCAAGGACATGCCTTTCTTCCATGAGCTGACTGTCAGCGCCGCCGGCCGCGTGTCGGACTACAACAACGCTGCCGGTACGATCTTCGCCTACAATGCCGGCGTCGAATGGGCTCCAATCCGGGACCTTCGTCTCCGCGCGAACTACGGACGCTCCGTGCGTGCGCCGGCTAGCTCGGAAACCAGCTTCCCAGCGGTCAACAACTTCGCGAATGCGTTCATTGATCCGTGCAGCATCAATGCGATCGGCGCGAATGCCATTCGTTCGGCGAACTGCCAGGCTCAGCTGACGGCTGCGCAGCTGGCGAACCTTCAGCCGGGGGGCTACTCCCTGGGTGTTGTGTCGGGAAGCAACGCGAACCTGAGCGAAGAAACGGCCGACTCGTACACGATCGGTGGTGTCTTCACTCCGCGCTTCCTGCCGGGCTTCTCGCTCAGCGTGGACTATTACGACATCACTGTGAACAACGTGATCGTATCGCTGGCTGCGCAGACTATCATTAACTCGTGCTATGACTCTCCGTCGCTGAGCTCACCGCTCTGCACCGGCTTCCAGCGTAACTTCACGGCTGGCACCGTTGACGGAAAGTTGCCTGGCCAGATCCTCGACTACACCACGGTTCAGGGCCCGCAGAACTTCGCGAGCCGTAAGCGTCGCGGCGTGGACGTTGAAGCGGCATATCGCACCAACCTCGGTTCCGATATGCGCCTCAGCTCGCGGATCATCTACTCGCACCAGCTCCAGAACAGCAACTTCCAGGATCCGACCCGGCCGGACTTTGAAAACCGCCTTCTGAGCGAACTCGGCGATCCGGTTGACGAGTTCCGTTTCAACCTGGACGTGACCAAAGGTCCCGTCACTCTCGGTTACGAAGCGCGTTACCTCGGGAAGATGGTGACCAGCACCTACGAGAACTTCTTCCCGCTGGACTCGGCTTGCTCCGCGGCAGTTCCGCCGGTGTGCCCGCCGCTTAACGCAGACGCGATTGAGCCTCGTTTCTACCCTGCCGTTGTGTACCACGATCTCCGCCTGGATATCGCGGTCAAGAAGGGCAGCGAAGGTGATCGCGACCTGAACTTCTACGTCGGCGTGGACAACATCTTCGACAAGCAGCCGCCGCTTGGTACCACGGCGACCGGCGCAGGCTCGGCGATCTACAACATCCGCGGTCGTAACTATTATGCAGGCTTCCGCGCCCGCTTCTAAGAACGGCGAAAACCACAGACTAAAAAGGCCGGAACCTTGGTTCCGGCCTTTTTTTGTTGGATCCGGGCCGCTGCCACGCCGATCGTCCGCGGAACACAACAGCAAGGGCTCAGCCTACAGCCGAGTGTCATTGGCTATTCCGATGGTCCCTATTTTGAGCAACCACCGAAGGAGGATGTTCGCTTATTGCGCGCGGTCGACCGAGTTGAAGAAGCTGTCGATCCGCGGCGGCGGCGGGCTGCTCTTGCGAGGGGTTTGAGCGATTTGCGCAGCCGCAGGAGCCGGGACCGGCGCCTCCTCTAGTATCGGTGGCAGCGGCAGATCCGGACCGGCATCGGGCGCCGTAGCGGCCGTGTTCACGGACTCCGCGGCGGCGCGTTCCAGCTGCGGCCGCAGCCGCTCCAACTCTTCAGGCGTCGCGCACCAGCGGATCCATGCGTCGGCGACGAAATCGTCCGGATCGTCCCAGCCGATCTCCGGCCCGTCGGCGACCACCGCAACCCCATCGGGAGTCACGATAAAGGGCCGCGCAACGCCCGCCAGCGGGCCTTTCCCCGCCGTCACGATCTCCCCGCACGCCGAACCCCCGGCGCCCGCGCGCAAGGCGCGATACTGGGCACCGTCGGCGTTCGGCAGCGCCGAGGCCATCGCCCGCTCCACCTTTGCCTGAAGGGCGGCAAG
>DASVUO010000009.1:0-4663 GCA_036386995.1 Allosphingosinicella sp.
GACGGCAGCATCGCCCAGCTTGCGGTGAGCAGGGACATCTCCCAGCGCAAGAAAGCGGAGGAGCATCAGCGGCTGCTGATCAACGAGCTCAACCACCGGGTGAAGAACACGCTGGCGCTGGTGCAGGGCCTGGCGCTGCAAAGCTTCCGCGACGGGCGCGATCCGGCGGAGGCGCGCACCGCCTTCCAGCACCGGCTTGCGGCGCTGGCCGCGGCGCACGATCTCCTGACCCGCGAAAGCTGGGAAGGGGCGACGCTTCGCGGCCTTGCCGAAGGCGCCCTCGGCCACCTGATCGGGCAGGAGCGCCGGGTGGAGATCAGCGGGCCGGACGTGACGCTCGGCCCCAAGGCGGCGGTTTCCCTGGTGATGGCGCTTCACGAGCTTTCCACCAACGCTTCCAAGTATGGCGCGCTTTCGGTGCCCAGCGGACGGGTAACCGTCGCCTGGACGCTGGACGGCGACCGGCTTCGCCTCGAGTGGCGGGAGCAAGGCGGCCCGCCCGTGACCGCGCCCGGGCGGCGCGGCTTCGGTTTGCGCATGATCGAGCGCGCGCTTGCCGCCGACTTGGGCGGCGGCGTGGCGATGGAGTTCGAACCCACGGGCCTCATCTGCCGGATCGAAGCCTCGCTTGCCGAGGCGGCGCCGCGCGGGAGGGAGGGATGAGCCTGGAGGGCGTGCGCGTGCTCCTCGTCGAGGACGAGGCGATCATCGCAATGACGGCGGAGGACATGCTCGAAGAACTCGGCTGCGCCCTCGCCGCCACCGCTTCTAGCGTGGAGGAGGCTTTCACTTGCGTGGAGGCGAAAGCGTTCGACGTCGCGCTTCTCGACATCAACCTGAATGGCGAACAGAGCCTGCCGGTGGCGGCCTTGCTGCGCGAGCAGGGAACGCCCTTCGCCTTCACCACGGGCTACGGTGCCGCCGGCTCGGGCGCGAACTATGCGGACGTGCCGCTCGTCACCAAGCCTTACCAGATCGCGGACCTGGAACGGGCGCTCCGCCAGGCGCTGGGACGCTAGAAGCGCAACGGCGTCGCCCGGCGCACGCCCGGCAGAGCGGAAATGCTCCTCACCACCGCGTCCCCTACCGGGCTGTCCACGGAAATCAACGCCACCGCCTCTCCTCCCGCGGCGCGGCGGCCCAGCGTGAAGGTGCCGATGTTGATCCCCGCCTCCCCAAGGGCGGTGCCGAGCCGGCCGATGAAGCCGGGCGCGTCCTCGTTGACGATGTAGATCATGTCGCCTTCCAGCTCGGCCTCGACGCGGATGCCGAACAGCTCCACCAGCCGCGGCGCTTCATTGGCGAAGAGCGTTCCGGCGGCCGATTTCTCACCCTCGGGCGTTGAGACGGTGACCCGCACCAGCGTGTGGTAATCGCCTTCCCGGTCGTGGCGCACTTCGCGCACGTCGAGGCCGCGATCCTTCGCCAGGTGGGGCGCGTTGACCATGTTCACCGTTGCCGAATAGATCCGCATCATGCCGGCAAGCACAGCGCCGGTGATCGGCTTCTGGTTGAGCTGGGCGGCGGCGCCTTCCACTTCGATCGAAATGCCGGTGGCGTGGTGGCCCTGAAGCTGGCCGACCAGCGATCCGAGCTTGTCGGCGAGTGCCATGTACGGGCGAAGCTTCGGCGCTTCTTCGGCGGACAGCGACGGCATGTTGAGGGCGTTGGTAACGCCACCCTTGGTTAGGAAATCCGCGATCTGCTCGGCGACCTGGATGGCGACATTGACCTGCGCTTCGGTGGTGGAGGCGCCGAGATGCGGCGTCGCGATCAGGCCCGGCGTTCCGAACAAGGGGTTCGCCTTAGCCGGCTCCTCCGCGAAGACGTCGAGCGCGGCGCCGGCGACATGGCCGCTTTCCAGCGCCTCCTTGAGCGCCGCTTCGTCGATCAAGCCGCCCCGCGCGCAGTTGATGATGCGCACACCCGGCTTTGTCTTCGCCAAATTCTCGCGGCTGAGGATGTTGCGCGTCTGATCGGTCAGCGGCGTGTGAAGGGTGATGAAATCGGCGCGGGCGAGGAGATCGTCCAGCTCCACCTTTTCGATGCCGAGCGCCACCGCCCGCTCCGGCGTCAGAAAGGGATCGAAGGCGATGACCTTCATCCTGAGCCCGCGCGCACGGTCGGCGACAATGGAGCCGATATTGCCGGCGCCGATCAGGCCAAGCGACTTCGAGGTCAGCTCGACGCCCATGAAGCGGTTCTTTTCCCACTTGCCGGCCTGGGTGGAGGCGTCTGCCTGGGGAAGCTCGCGGGCCAGCGCGAACATCAGGGCGATTGCATGCTCGGCGGTGGTGATCGAATTTCCGAAGGGCGTGTTCATCACCACCACGCCGCGCGCCGAGGCCGCGGCAATATCGACGTTGTCGACGCCGATGCCCGCGCGGCCGACGACCTTCAGGTTCGTCGCGGCGTCGAGCACGTCGGCGGTGACCTTGGTCGCCGAGCGGATGGCGAGGCCGTCATAGCCGCCGATGATGGCTTTCAGCTCGTCCTTGGACAGGCCGGGCCGTTCGTCGACCTCCAGCCCGGCGGCACGGAACACCTCGGCGGCCTTGGGGTCCATCTGGTCGGAGATCAGTATCTTCGGCATTTGCTACTCCGTCATGCCAGCGCAGGCTGGCATCCATGCTGAAATTTCGGTGAGGCGCGGAGGCCGTATGGGCCCCAGCCTTCGCTGGAGCGACGATAGTTAAGCCGCCTTGGCTTCCGCGAACGCCCAGTCGAGCCAGGGAAAGAGCGCCTCCAGATCCTCCGTCTCCACCGTGGCGCCGCACCACAGGCGCAGGCCGGGAGGCGCGTCACGGTAAGAGGCGACGTCGTAGCCGGCGGCGTCCGCCTCAAGCAGAGAGGCCATGCGCTTCACCAAGGCAGCCTGCGCCTCCGTGTCGAAGCCCGGCAGCGCATCGTCGGCGAACTTCAGGCAAACGCTGGTGTTGGAGCGGGTCGCGGGATCGCGCGCGAGGTGCTCGATCCAGGGTGTCCGCCCCACCCAGGCATCCACCGCCGCGGAATTCGCATCTGCGCGGGCGATCAGTGCGTGGAGGCCGCCGAGCCCCTGCGCCCATTCCAGCGCGAAGATATAGTCTTCAACCGCAAGCATAGATGGGGTGTTGATCGTGTCGCCCGCGAAGATGCCCTCATTGAGCTTGCCGCCTTTCGTGAGGCGGAAGATCTTCGGCAGCGGCCAAGGCGGCGTGTAGCTTTCCAGCCGTTCCACCGCGCGCGGGCTGAGGATCAGGACACCGTGGGCGCCCTCCCCGCCAAGCACCTTTTGCCAGGAGAAGGTGGCGACATCGATCTTAGGCCAATCGATGTCCTGCGCGAAGGCGGCTGAGGTGGCGTCGGCGATCGTCAGCCCCTCGCGGTCGGCGGCAATCCATTCGCCGTTCGGCACACGTGCGCCCGAGGTCGTGCCGTTCCAGGTGAAAACAATGTCACTCGCCGGATCGACTGACGCGAGATCGGGAAGCTCGCCGTAGGGCGCCTTCATTACGGCGGCGTCTAGCTTGAGCTGCTTGACGATGTCGGTGACCCAGCCTTCGCCGAAGCTCTCCCAGGCAAGCACCGTCACCGCGCGCGGGCCGAGCAGCGACCAGAGCGCCATCTCCACAGCGCCGGTGTCCGAAGCGGGAACGATGCCGATCCGGTGGTCGGCGGGGATGCGCAGGATCTTGCGGGTCAGGTCCATGGCATGCACGATCCGCGCCTTGCCGATCTTCGACCGGTGGGAGCGGCCGAGCGAGCCGAGTGCAAGATGTTCGGGGCCCCAGCCGGGCGGCTTTGCGCACGGGCCGGACGAGAAATAGGGTCGTGCCGGACGCGAGTCCGGTTTTGTGGCAGTCATGTAGTCTCTCCTCACAGAGAGCGCGCGCCGCGTTGGGACGGCGTGGCCCGCCGACGGGTGTAAGGCCGTGCCGAGACCTGTCAACCGCGGCCTCTCGGGATTGACGGCGCGCGGCTTTGCGCAGCAGATAGGGCGATGAAGGGCTGGGGGGTCATCTTCGCGTCGCTGCTGCTCGCCGGGTGCATTCCCGGCGGCAACCGTCCCCGCGAGGAGCCGCCGCGCCCCGCTCCGCAGTCCGCCGCAAGCCTGAGTAAGGCGACGCTGCAATGCCAGGCGGACCTGCGCAAGGAGGGCGTCGCCTTCCGCGCCCTCCCCGACCGCTGGTTCGCCAACGGGTGCTCGGCGGCGGGCGCGGTGCAGTTGCTCGACATCGGAACGCCCGTCACCAATCTCGGCGCGATGAGCTGCCCGGTCGCCCGCCAGTTCGCTCGCTGGACCCGCGAGGCGGTGCAGCCCGCCGCGCACGCCTGGCTGGGCAAAAAGGTAGTTCGGATCGAAAGCTTCGGCACCTATTCCTGCCGCCCGGTCAACAACCAGCCGGGCGCCAAGCTCAGCGAGCATGGCCGCGCCAACGCGGTCGATATCGGCGTCTTTGTGCTGGAAGGCGGCCGCCGGATCCGCGTGGAAAACGGCTGGAACGGAGAAGACGAGGACGTCCGCAAGTTCCTGCGCGCCGTTCACCAGGCCGGCTGCCGCCGCTTCGGCGTCACCCTCGGGCCCGACGCCAACGCCTTTCACCGCGACCACCTGCATTTCGACATGGGCCAAGGCCCAGATTGCCGCTAAGGGGCTCCCCATGACTGAAATCGTACCCCC
>DASVUO010000010.1:0-17269 GCA_036386995.1 Allosphingosinicella sp.
GCATCGGGTCCAAGGCCGTTGTTGATCCGCGACAAGGTCAACACCGCTTCCGCAGGGTCGGCAGCTTCTTCAAGCGCCGCTTCGATGATCTGGCGCGACAAGGCCCGCCGCGGGCGGATCTGCTCGCTGTCGGTCTGGTAATACAGACGCGCGAAATAGCTCGACCAGGACGAGGTCCTGAAGTTGGGCCACACGGCGGCATTGAAGAACGCCCAGTTCGCGTCCGGCACCAGAAGTGCGTTTCCGTCGCTGGCCTCCGAACGGTAGTGGCGGGTCAGCGTGTGCGGAGCCGCGCCGCCGGGCCGGTCGAGCTTGACCCGCAGGCTCACGGAAGCGCGCGCGGAATCGCAGTCGGCGTCGACAAGGGTTGGAATGTTGCCCTCCAGCAGCAAAGCCAGCGGCCGCAGCGGAAGGAGCATGTCCTTGAGCGATAACGGGTGCCCCGCCATCTTGGGGTTCTTGCGCAAACGGACGGCGCGCGGGGTGAAGAGATCGTCGGCGGTGACGATCAGATAGCCGTGGCTTGCCGCGTCCTGCTTCGCTTCGTCGAGCTTGGGCTTCGACATCAGCAACTCGGAAAGCGTGCGCATCCCCCACACCAGGATTTCGCGACCGCTTTTGCCGCCGCTTTTGCCAAGGCTTTCATCGACCAGGATAATGCCTTTCAGCGGCCCTCTTTCGCTTCCCGGCTTCAGAATGAGGCGGCATTCGGACGTGGATGCCGGATTATCCAGTTCCTCGAGCTCAACGGTGCTCCACAAGCTCTGGTAGGCGGGATCGAGATCGGGGTTGAACCCTTGTCCGACCCGCGCGACCAGCTTGGAAACGCCCAGCTGAGCGGTGATGTCGTCGCCGAATTGTTGAAGCCTTTGGCGGATCGCCTCGCCGGGCACGCTGCTCGGCAGCGAAGCCAGCTTCGTGCGAAGGTTTTCCACCCACGCCGCCAGTGCGACCAGCTGCGCTGCCGGCAGTGCCTGATCGCCGCTTAGCGCAAGCGGATCCTGCAGCCCGCGCGACGCCCAGGGGATGTTCGGGATCGAGATCCGGGAGGCAAGCCTGCCGGGGGAGACGAGGCAGGCCGGGTTCATCATCGCAAGCGCCGTTGCCCGGCCGCCCGCGGGGGTGACCTGCACAATGGCCGGCTGGTGCCACAAGGCAAGGTTGTTGCCCAAGGCCATGCGCGGCGAGAGGCGCCTCAGCACTTTTTCGAACAGGTGATTGCCGTCCAGCGACACCGGACGGGTGTCGAGCGTGTAATCGGCCCCGCAAAGCTTGCGAAGCGCAATCAGGGCAAGCAGGCCCCGCCACTGCGCCTTGAAGGCCTGATGCATGGAATGCTCTTCGTCGATCAACGCATCGGCAAAGGTGCGCGGCTGCGCCCAGGGATCGGGAATCGCACGGATCGGCTCGTCCGGATCGGAAAACGGCTCCTCATCGACCAGCAGCGACTGGCCAAGGCGTTTCAGCGAGCCATGCTGCTCGATCCATTCGCGGGGCCGGTCCGGCCTCGGGAAGGGCGCGTTTTCCTTGAACTTCGGAAGGTTGTGAACCGCTTTGGGCATCTTAAACTTGCCTTTCCGGCTGCAGTGCGTTGGCGCGGTAGGCGGCGGCCGCGACCTTGCCGTATCCCTGGTTATTGCCTGCCGCGAGCGCCGGCCCGTCGCTGACCAGCGCTTCGTAGACCGCTGCGGCGCCCCTCAGGTGCCGTTCGCCGGTTTCAGCGCGGATGAGCTCGTCATAAGCGGCTTCCGCGCCATTAACCGGAGCCTCCAGCAACGCCGTCGGATCCGTCGGGGTCGGCTCATAGCTGCGGTCGAGCAGGGCGCTGAGGTCCCAAAGGCCGGGTGTCCAGCGCTCCCGGCTCATGGTCTGCATGGCCGCCGCCCAGTCCAGCACGTCCCGTGCAACGGCGCGCAGGGCCCCGAGCTCCTGTTCATGCTCCACCGGCTTCATCCGCCCGCGCAGCGCCTGGGTCCAGTTACCTCCGCCGAACAGGCTGGTTTTCGCAAGAAGCGGTTCGGTCAGGTACAGCCAATAGGTGCAGAAGCGGATCAACTGCCCCAGTTTCTCCTCGACGTTCGGCAGCGGAAGGTCCGACCAACGGATTCCGCGGTCGGCGCGGGCGGACAGCATCACCGGCACGCCGCTGCTCGGCTCTTCGGGGGTTTCCCGGCTCAGGAAATCGACGGCGGCCGTGGCGGCAAGAAGCTCCGGCAGAAGCGGCGGATTGCGCTGCTCGAAATTGCCGGCCTGATGGTAGCCAAGGTTGAAGAACGGGTCCCATCCCATGACGTAGAAGCGGTCAAACGTCTCCTCCGTCTCGAACAGGCGCCCGTAATATTCCAAGGCGAGCCGCGCCTTGGGCAAAAGCTCGTCCGTTGTGACAACCGGCTGCCCGTCCTTGTCGGGACGCGCAAAGCCGAAATAGGGGAGCATCAACGCGCCGCCGATCGTGACGCCGCCGCGATTGGTAAATTCGGGATCGGTGCGGATCCGGTGGAGTTCCCTCGCCAGGGTCGGGAAGCCCGCGGCGCCCGTGCCTCCGAAGGCCGAGCCGACCAGGAAGATGCGCACCGGCTCCCGGTCGGCGGATTCCATCAAGACCTTCAAACGGTCGATGAGCGCGTTCTCGTCGTCCAGCATCGCCGCGATAAGCGCGGTCGCGCCGACATGCGCGCGGCCGCGATAGCCTTCGCCGAGCTGCAGGTCCTGCTCCTGCTCGCCGGGCATGAACAATAGGTCGAACAGCTCGCGCTGCTGGGGATTGAGGTCGCGCCCGATGATGTTGGAAAGCGTCGGTTCGTCGCCTTCGGGGAACCACAAGGCATGATCCTCGAACAGCTCGGAAATCTGCACCGACCCGAGACCGACCCGGCCGGCCCCCGCGCTCCAGTCAAGCGAACTCGTCGACCTTCCGCCCCACAGCTTCTGGAACCGCCGCAGGTTCTTGAGCCGGGTCTGCGTGCGGTTGATGTTGCCGTTCGCCCGATCCTGATCGATCAATCCGACATGCACGTGGCGGGGCCCAAGGCCGCTCGCAAAAAGCCCAAGCGCGGATTCGACCACCTTCGCGCCGGTGCCGCCAATGCCGATAAGAATGTCTGTCATTTCAACTCCAGCGTGCTGGGAGGCCGGCCGCGAGCGGCACGGAAGGCCTCATTACGCGGCGAACCATCAATGCGGTGCTAAGGTAATAAGCGGCAAGAACGGCCAGTCCGGAGATCAGCAAAGATGCCATGAACGTGCCGGGCAGGAGGCTAGCCTGGGCGCGCGTCAAGCTGACCCAGCCGTAGGCGGCCAGCGCGGCAATCGTCGCGATCAGCAGAAAGGACCAGAGGCCGAGCTTCGAGCCTGCTTCATTCTCATTGGCGGGGCGGGCGCGTTCGGCCGAGGCAAGAAACAGGCAGGAGGCAAGCCAGCTCGCCGCGAAGCCGACAAAGGTCCACTTCATCAAGTCTCCCCGCGCATCCCCCAGCACGGTCAGCAACGCCTTGCTGGACGAGCCGCGATACTGTTCGCGTATGACCTGGCTCAGGCTCTCGTGGCCCTGGCAGACGAAATAGATCGCGCCCAAGGCCAGCAACATCAATGGCAGATGCACAAAGAGGGACTTCACCATTCGCCACATTATTGCACCCATTCGGAGTCTCCTTCGCGCGGAACGGCTGAGCCGGTTGTGCGCCTGATTGTTTAGCGATCGACTTTAACGGCAACCGCGAACCCGACGACCGGCGCCGGCCGCCGCCGCGAAGCCGTGGCCAACGCATTCTCCAGCAGGCGGGCCGCCTCGCTCAGGTGAAGCGTCGGAAAGAAGGCGGTGCCGTTTTCCCCTTGCCGGGCCGGGCTCGAATTGCCGGGCGCAAAGCTCCATTTCCGTATCCACTCGCTGGCCGGATTCGGAGAGGCGACTTCGGTGCGCACGACCTCACCGGTGACAAGGTAGGTGCCCGCCCGCCCAAGCTCGGTTGCGAGCCGTTCGGGGTTCAAAGTGAACGTGCGTGGGCCGGCGCCTTCGCCGCTCCACAACCCGTTCAGCGGAGCAGCCTCCAGCCAGTCGGCATCGGTGCACGCCGTGTCCCGGCGCTCCCAGACGCGGGTTTTGGTATCGAACCGCCCGTCCCATACGGAGTCGGGAATGAAGGCGCTCGCACTCGGCCCCTTCCACTGGGGCGCGGTCGTGCCCGGTGCCGGCCGGAAGGCGCTGTCCGCATTCAGAACGAATTCCTGAAGGCGAAGGCCCTCATGGGATTCCAGAACGGCCTCTTGCGACAAAGCGGGGTGGTTGGTTTCGCTGAGCGGAGACGCGAGCGCCTCGCTCTTGGCCGCGGGATTGAGCGTGAAAAGCGTCCGCTTCACGCGCCCGCCGCTAAGCTCTTCCGCAAGGTAAGGGGAGGGCGCGCGCTTCCAGGACTCATGAAGCCCCGCAATCTGCTCGTTTGATCCGACGGCGATCACGAAAAGGGGGTGTTCGCCTTTGAACCGCATCGGAGCGGATGCGTATGGCAGGTCGTAGATCTGCCCGTCGAAAGGCGCCGAAATCCCGTAAATCGCGACGGCACGGTCGGTGGACAGGATTTCCGCCAAGGGCTCGGCAAGCGCCGAAAGCGCGGACGTCTGGATATCGGAATTGCTGAACCAAAGATCGGTGACAACCAGCGCCATGCCCTGCTTGTTTGCGGCGATTTCCTTGAAAACGCTGTCGAGCCGGCTTTCCTGATTGTCGCACGCGCCGCCCTTGGCGCAGGTGTAATAAGCCGGCTGCATCAGCGAACCCTGCTCGGCCTGCGTCAGCGGCTGGGAAATGCTGGTTCCAAACGCCTTGAACCGGGTCCCGACCTGCTGCGCGCTCAGCATGGCGGGCAGGTTTCCGATCAAATCCTGAAGCGGCCGCGCGCTGGCCGTGGCGCCGTTGATATAGCCAACCATGCTGCCCGATCGGTCCACATAGACCGTGGCCGCATCGGCTTTGCGCGTCTCCGCGGGCTTGGCCGCCGCGGTTGCGTGTATCCAGCTGCGGGCAGCTTCAGGGAAGCAGCTGCGGGGATCGTCCACATCGACGACTTTGCTGCCGCAGCCGGTGAGAAATGCAATGCAGCCAAGGGCGAGCGCGGCCCGCCTCGGCTTGGAATTCAGAATCACTGTGAGTCGCCCCCGCCTCGCCCTTTGTCCCCTGTTGTCCGTTGCCTAAGCGGATTTGTCGAGAGTGGAAATCAACTTGGGGCGTTTCTCGGCCGGATGGAGTGGTGGAGGCATCGGGACGAGGCTGATGCTTGAACTCGCTGTGGCGATAGTTATCGCTGCGTTCGCGACCTACTGGCGCTCGTCCGGAGTGAATGTAATTCCGGCGCCGGGAGCTCAGGCGGCGATATCGTACGGCTGGATTTCACCCGACAGATAAAGGTTCCGCGCCTTCGCCCGGCTGAGCTTGCCCGAGCTCGTCCGCGGCAAGGTGCGCGGGGGGACGAGTTCGATGACGCAGTTGATGCCGGTGATCGCGCGGACGCGTTCGCGGATTACGTCGCGCAGGCGGCCGCGTTCTTCGGTGTCGGAGGTCCGGCACTGCACCAAAACCGCCGGGGTCTCCTCGCCGCCCGGCGTGGTGATCGAGAAAGCAGCGATGTCGCCCGCCTTGAAGCCGGGGATTTGCTCCACCGCCCACTCGATGTCCTGCGGCCAATGGTTGCGGCCGTTGATGATGATCATGTCTTTGGCGCGGCCGACGATATAGAGATAGCCTTCCGACATGTAGCCCATGTCGCCGGTATCCAGCCAATTGTCGTCGCTGAGGCAGGCGTCGGTCGCTTCCGGATCGCGGAAATAGCCGACCATGACCGATGCGCCCTTGCACCAGACCTTGCCGATCTCGCGATCGGAGAGCGGGCGGCCGTCTTCGTCGAGGATGGCGACTTCCATGTCGCGCACCGGCTTCCCGCAATTCACGATGGAACGGTAGCGCTGCGGCCGGTCGCGCTCGGCGGGGCCGCCGCCGGCGAGGAGGGTCTCTTCGACCAGCTCGACGACGATGCCTTCGCCCGGCGGCATGATGGAGACGGCAAGCGTCGCTTCGGCGAGGCCGTAGGAGGGCAAGAAGCTCTTGGCGCTGAAGCCCGCTTCGTGGAAGGCGTCGACGAAGGCCTGCATCACGTCCGGGCGGATCATGTCGGCGCCGTTGCCGGCAATCCGCCAGCGCGACAGGTCGAAGCGTTCGGAGACCTTGGACTGGCTCGACATGCGGCGCGCGCAGATGTCGTAGCCGAAGGTCGGTGAGTAGCTGAGCGTGGTGCCGGTGTTGCGGCTGATGAGGTCAAGCCAGGCGAGCGGGCGGCGGGCGAAATCCTCCGTCTTGAGGTAATCGGTCGAGACCTGGTTGGCGACCGGCGACAGGAAGCAGCCGACCAGGCCCATGTCGTGGTACCAAGGGAGCCAGGAGACGCAGCGGTCCGAGTCCACCACTTCCATGCCGTGGCTGTGCGCGGCGAGGTTGTTGAGGAGCGCATGGTGGGTGATTGCGACGCCGTGCGGGAAGCGCGTCGAGCCCGAGGAATATTGCAGGTAGGCGATGTCTTCCGGATCGGCCTTGGGAAGCGCAGCCTCAGGCGCCGGGCGGGCGGCAAAGTCTTCCCAGATAATGCCTTCGACGCCCGCGCCCTGCGCCGCCGCACCGGCCATCGAGGCAAGCTCGGCCGGGTAGAACAGCGCCTTCGGGTCGGAGCTGTCGAGCTGCACCGAAAGCTGGTCGATATAGGAATCGCGGCCGCCGAAGGAGGTCGGCAGCGGCAGGGGCACGGGCCAGGCGCCGGCATAGATGCAGCCGAAGAACAAAGCGGCGAATTCGGGACCCGTCTCGGCGACGATGGCGATACGGTCGCGCGGGGCGACGCCGGCGGCGATCAGGCGGTAGGCGGCTTGCACCGCGTCCTCGCGAAGCTCGGCAAAGGTGTAAGCGCGCGCCAGCTGCCCGCGCGGATCGTGGAAGTTCAGGCCGCGCTTGCCCCGGCCGGCATAATCCAGCGCTTCGGCCAGCGTGCCGAAATCGGCGAAGCGGCGCGGCAGATCGTCGGCGGTCGGAGTCGGGGCGAGGGCTTGGGTAGGGTGGGTTGAGCCAGTATCGGGCACTGGGATAGTTATCCTCATCTGCTGGGCGTGCAATCGGGCGCACAGCCCGGGCCTCTCAGGAAGAGGCGACTGGCCTTCCATAATCGGGGCACAGTGTGGCACAATCATGGCGCGTGAGACAGGACCGTGCCCGAAAACCCCGCCCGCCGCTCGACGAGGAGGGGCTGGAGCGGCTCGCCCTCTTCTACGCGGGGCGCTACGCCACGACCCGCGCCAAGCTGCGTACCTACTTGGGCCGCAAGATCAAGGAACGGGGCTGGGGCGGGTCCGCTTCGCCGCCGGTGGAGCGGCTGGTGGAGAAGCTTGCGGAGCTGCGCTACGTCGACGACCGGGCCTTTGCCGTGTCTCGCTCGGCATCGCTGACCAGGCGGGGCTTCGGCGAGAGGCGGGTTAGCGAGGCCTTGCGCGTGGCCGGGATCGAAGCGGACGATGCCGAACCGGCGCGGGAGGAGGCGCGGGAGTCCGCCTGGGCCGCCGCGCTCCGCTTCGCCGAGCGCAAGCGCATCGGACCATTCGCCGAGGCGCGTCCCGATCCGGCGGGGCGGCAGAAGGCGACGGGCGCGATGTTGCGCGCCGGGCATCCGATGGACCTCGTCAGACGTATTGTTAATGCATGCCCGGGCGAAATCCCGGATTCGGACGTTGCCTGAAAATGGGAACACAATGGTTCACAAGGGCGCAACAGCCATGATAGTCCTCCCGCCGTCTTTGTTGGAACGCCGTAGATGACGTCGCGCCGGGAACAGTTTGCGGAAGGAGCCGCCTCCGACGAAACGGAGGAGGGTGCCCCGCGTCCCGAGGACGAGGCGCTGATCAAGCTTACCGGAACCATGAAATGGTTCGACGCGACGCGCGGCTTCGGCTTCCTGGTCAGCGAACAGGTGAAGGGCGACGTCCTGATCCACTTCAGTGTGCTTAAGGAACACGATCGCCGCAGCCTGCCGGAAGGCGCGGTGGTGGAATGCCTGGCCGTCGAGCAGGCCCGCGGGCTTCAGGCGCAAAAGGTGCTGAGCATCGACCTGTCGAGCGCGGTGGTGCCGGACGCGCCGCGCGCGACCACCTCCCCCGCGGACCGGATCGATCCCGCCGCCTTGCTGGACGAAGCGGGCGCGTTCGAGGCGGTTCGGGTGAAGTGGTTCAACCGCCTCAAGGGCTATGGCTTCCTCAACCGCGACGGCGAGGGCGACGAGGAAGAGGATATCTTCGTGCACATGGAAACCGTCCGGCGCGGCGGATTGGCCGATCTCGTCCCCGATCAGCCGCTGCGCGCCCGCATCGCCAATGGCCGCAAGGGGCCTCTTGCCGTTGAAGTGGAACAGATTTGAAACCGATCCTTTTAGCTGCCGCCGCTCTGCTTGCGCTTGCCGGCTGCCAATCCGATCCCGTTGAAACCAACGCGCCCGCACCCGACGCGGCGCCGGCTGCCGCTACTGGTGGCGGTTCCGGTGAGGTGTCGGCGATCTCCGGCCTGCCGCTGGTGCCGCTGGAAATCCGCAGCAAGGGCAAGACCCATCGTTTCACCGTGGAAGTGGCGGCGACGGAGGACGAACAGGCCTACGGCCTGATGAACCGCACCCGCGTCGGCCCCAATGAAGGCATGGTGTTCCCCTTCCGCCCGGCGCGGCCGGCGAGCTTCTGGATGAAGAACACGCTGGTGCCGCTCGACATGATCTTCGTCCGCGCCGACGGCACGGTGGCGCGGATCGCCGCGATGACCAAACCGCTGTCGCTTGAGCCCGTAGGGGTTTCGGAGCCGGTCGCGGCGGTGCTGGAGATCGCCGGCGGCCGCGCCGCGGAGCTCGGCATCGGCGCCGACGCACAGGTCAGCTGGCCCGGCGGGCCGGCGGCGCGCTGATCTTCGCACACGCGCCGGCGCGCGCGATCAAGCAAGGAATAAGAGATGCCGTTGGACGAGAGCTGGGAACTGAACGAGCGCGGGCAGGTGAAATTCGCGGCGCTCATGGGCTATTCGATGGCGACGATGCCGGAAGGCGGGCTGGTTCGGCTCGAATATGCCGACACGGTGGAGGCGCTCGATCAGCGCCGCGCGACCGGGCTCCAGCTCCACTTCACCGCACCGCAGGCGCGCGAAATCGGCGAAGCGCTCCGCCGCCTGGCCGTCGAGCTCGAGCGTCAGGAGAAAGAAGGGCCCGCTGCGCAGACCCCGTAGTTCGCCGTGCAAACCTGCGGCGCGCCCAAGGCTTGCGCCTCTCCCCCCTTCGGCGCTAGGCGGCGAGCATGGGTTTCTTGAAGAAGATCTTCACCTGGTGGGACGGCGCGACGATCGGAACGTCGCTGCACATCCGCCGTGTCGGCCGCGAATTCGGCTCGGACAGCATGGGCAACCGCTATTTCGAATCGAAGAAAGGCAATCGCCGCTTCGTGCTCTACAAGGGCGCGAACGACGCCGGCCAGCTTCCGCCCGAATGGTATAGCTGGCTCCACCACCAGATTGACGGCCACCCCGACGATGCGCTTCCGCCCGCGCCCAAGTTCCTGAAGGAGCCGACCGGCAACCGCACGGGCACCGACCAGGCCTACAAGCCGGCCGGAGCGCTCGAGCGCGGCGGCGTTCGCGCGGCGGCGAGCGGCGATTACGAGGCCTGGACCCCGGATCAGGGATGAGCCGGATCGGCCTTCGCACCGGCACCTGCGCGCTGCTCCTCGCCCTTGCCGCTTGCGGCCAGAGCGGCGGCGGCAAAGGCTCGGGCGGCGGTAACGGCCAAGCCGAGGCCGAGCCTAAGACGGTCGACATCCCGCAGACGGTGACGGCGGTGGCGCCGGGTACCACGGCGATGGCGGAGCGGGTGGCGGTGCTTGGCCTGCTCAACAAGCGCAACGGTATCTCGCGGGAGCTGAAGCTCAGGCCGGGCCAGTCGATCCGCGCCGGCGACGTGATCGTTCGCTTGCGCGCCTGCGAGCAAAGCGCGCCGTGGGAAGTGCAAAAGCTGACCGGCGCCTTCGTGCAGGTGGACGTGCGTAACCCAAAGGGCGAGTTCCACCGGGTGTTTTCGGGCTGGGTCTACAAGGAAACGCCGTCGCTCAACGTGGTCGAGCACCCCGTCTACGACGTCTGGCCCAAGAGCTGCGCAATGACGCACCCCGCTTCCGCCGCCGAGCCGGCCGAGGCGCCTTCGAGCAGCCGGTCCAAGGCGCCGAATTCGGGCAGTTCGGCCCGCTCCAGGCCCGCACCGCGCCCCGCTGCAAGGTCGGCGACGCCGCCCGACAGTTCCGGCGCGGACGACACCGCCGCGGTCAACAGCGCCAGATAATCCTTTTGGCTGATCTCCACCGCGCCGAGGCTGCGCAGGTGATCGGTCATGAACTGGCAGTCGAGCAGGGTGAAGCCGCCGACCTTGAGCCGCGCCATCAGCCACGCAAGCGCCACCTTTGACGCATCGGTGCGGCGCGAGAACATGCTTTCGCCGAAAAACGCCGCGCCGAGGCGGACGCCGTAAAGGCCTCCGGCGAGTTCGCCGTCCTGCCACGCCTCGATCGAGTGGGCGCGCCCCAAGCGGTGGAGCTGCACGAAGCTTTCCTCGATCGCCGGGTTGATCCAGGTCTCCTCGCGCTCGGAGCAGCGGCGGATGACGTCGCCGAACGCGCGGTCGGCGGTGACGGTGAACCGGCCGGAGCGAAGCGTCTTGCGAAGCGAGGTGGAGAGGCGAAAGCCGTCCAGGGGAATGATCGCGCGGCGGCGCGGCTCGACCCAGAAGATGTCGGGCGCGTCCCGGCTGTCGGACATCGGAAACACGCCGATGGAATAAGCGCGAAGCAGCAGATCGGGATCGATGAGGTCCATCCGGTTTCCGGCTTGTGCCGAACGGGGCGGAGAGGTCAACCGCCTCAGAGGATCTCGCGCACCTTCTCCTGCGGACGGCACAGGCGAACGCCTTTATCCGTTTCCACCAGCGGCCGCTCGATCAGCACCGGGTTGGCGGCCATGGCGTCGAGGATCGCTTCGTCGCTGACCGCGCCATCGACCAGGTCGAGGTCGTGCGCCAGCCTTTCCTTGGCCCGCAGCCCCTCGCGCGGGCTGATGCCCGCCTGGGCGTAGAGGCGGCGAAGCTCGTCCTTAGAAGGCGGCGACTTCAGGTAATCCACCACCGTCACCTCCGCGCCCTCCGCCTGGAGAATCTCGAGCGCCTTGCGCGACGTGCCGCAGGACGGATTGTGGTAGATGGTGGCCCTGGTCACGCCGGTTCCTCGTCGCGCGCCAGCCATTCCTCCAGCCACTTGATCGTGTATTCGCCGCGCAGGAATTCGGGGTCCTGAATAAGCTTCTGGTGGAGCGGGAGCGTCGTCTTCATGCCCTCGATCACATATTCCTCGAGCGCGCGCTTGAGGCGCATGATGCAGCGTTCGCGGGTGGTGCCGTAGACGATCAGCTTGGCGATCATGGAGTCGTAATAAGGCGGCACCTTGTAGCCGCCGTAGAGGCCGCTATCGACGCGGACGTGCATGCCGCCGGGCGCGAGATAGGCCTTCACCGTGCCGGGCGAGGGCGCGAAGGTCTTGGGGTCCTCCGCGTTGATCCGGCATTCGATGGCGTGGCCGCGGAATTGGAGCTGCTCCTGGGTGCAGGAAAGGTCCTCGCCGCTGGCGATGCGGATCTGCTCGCGCACCAGGTCGATCCCGGTGATCATCTCGGTGACCGGATGCTCGACCTGAAGCCGGGTGTTCATTTCGATGAAGTAGAATTCGCCGTTCTCGTAGAGGAATTCGACAGTGCCGGCGCCGCGATAGCCCATGTCGGACATCGCTTTCGAGACGATGCCCCCCATCCGAGCCCGCTCTTCGGCCGTGATCACGGGGGAGGGGGCTTCCTCCAGCACCTTCTGGTGTCGCCGTTGAAGCGAGCAGTCGCGCTCGCCAAGGTGGATGGCGTTGCCGCGGCCGTCGCCGAACACCTGGAACTCGATGTGGCGCGGATCGCCGAGATACTTTTCGATGTACACGGTAGCGTCGCCGAACGCGGCTTTGGCTTCGGAGCCGGCCTGGAGGATCAATGCCTCCAGCTGGTCCTCGGACGTCACGACCTTCATGCCGCGCCCGCCGCCGCCCGACGCCGCCTTGACGATGATCGGGTAGCCGGTTTCGGCGGCGATCGCCTTTGCTTCGGCGATGCTTTCCACCGGCCCGTCGGAGCCCGGCACGAGCGGAAGCCCGAGCGCCGCGGCGGTGCGCTTCGCCTCGATCTTGTCGCCCATCACCCGGATATGCTCGGGCTTCGGGCCGATCCAGACGATGCCGTGGCTTTCGACGATTTCGGCGAAGCGGGCGTTTTCCGACAAGAAGCCGTAGCCCGGGTGGATCGCGTCGGCGTGGCTGATCTCGGCGGCCGAGATGATGTTGGGGATGTTGAGGTAGGAATCCGTCGCCGGCGGCGGCCCGATGCAGATCGCTTCGTCGGCGAGGCGCACGTGCATCGCGTCGGCGTCGGCCGTCGAGTGCACCGCGACCGTTTTGATGCCCATTTCGTGGCAGGCGCGGTGGATTCGAAGCGCGATCTCGCCGCGGTTGGCGATCAGGACCTTTTGAATTCCCATTATTCGACGATCACCAGCGGCTGATCGTATTCAACCGGCTGCGCGTCCTGCACCAGCACCTGCGTCACGGTGCCGGCGCGCGGCGCGGTAATCGGGTTCATCACCTTCATCGCCTCGACGATGACCAAAGTCTCGCCCTCGCGCACCGTCTGCCCCGGCGACACAAACGGCCGCGCGCCCGGCTCCCCGGACAGGTAAACGGTGCCGACCATCGGCGACTTCACCGCGCCCGGATGGGCGGCGGGCGGCACGTCGGCAACCGGCGCCGGCGCGGCAGCGGGCGCTGCGGCGGGCGCGGCGGCTGCGGGCGCGGCAACGGCCACCGGCGCGGCGGCCGTCATCGTGCTCTGGCGCTTCACGCAGATCCGGCGATCGCCGTCTTCCACTTCGATCTCGGTAAGTTCGTTCTGGTTGAGCAGCTCGGCAAGCTGGCGCACCAGATCGGCATCGACCCGCATGCTCCCTTCGGAGCCGCCGCGATTGTCATCGGTCATGTGAGGACCCTTTGTTTCCCTGTTGGGGCGCGAAATGTCAGAGTCGCGCCGCCGCGTCCAGAGCAAGCTCGTAACTGAGCGCTCCGAAGCCGGCGATTGTTCCCCGCGCCGCCCGTCCGATCAGGCTCCGGTGGCGAAAGCTTTCGCGGGCATGGGGGTTGGAAAGATGCACTTCGACCACCGGCGTCGTCACCGATTTGATCGCATCGTGCAGCGCAACCGAGGTGTGGGTGAAGCCGCCGGCGTTGAGCAGTACCGCCTTGGCTCCCTCCGCCTGCGCTTCGTGGAGCCAGTCGATCAGGTGGCCTTCGTGGTTCGACTGGCGCACATCGACCGCAACTCCGAGCTCCCGGGCGCGGTCTTCAAGGCGGCCGGCGATCTCGTCCAGGGTGTCCGCCCCGTAAATCTCCGGCTCACGCGTGCCGAGCAGGTTGAGGTTGGGCCCATTCAAAACGAAGATGGTGGGTAGCGTCGCCATGGCGGCGGCTTATATGGCCTCCATCGGTTGAACCCAAGTTCGTTCGTGCCGAGCGAAGTCGAGGCGCGCTACACAGGCGCGGGAGGTGCGCCCCTCGACGGCGTTTATCCCGAGCGTCGCCGCAGGCGGCGTCGAGGGGCTCGGGACAAACGAGATCATTGGATGGCATGATGGAAGACACGCTCGCAATTTCGGTCAACGGCCAGCACCGGCGGGTTCCGGCGGGAATCACGGTGGCCGATCTGGCGCTCCAGCTCGGGCTCGAGCCGACCCGGGTGGCGGTGGAGCGAAACTTGGAAATCGTGCCGCGCTCCACCCTTGGCGAGGTCAAGGTCGAGGACGGCGACGATTATGAAATCGTCACCTTCGTCGGCGGCGGCTGAATTCGCTTAGATCGTCGGGAGTCTTCGCGCGGCAGGTATGGGCAGTCGGGCGCCGTAGCCGCGCGCAATTCGTTCCACTTCATCGAAGGTTGTGTCGACCGCATCCTCAGCTGCCGCAACGGCCTCGAAGTCGTCCGCTGCCCGGTTGCGCCGAGCCGCGCCGGTTGCTTCCGCGAGGCGCCGCCACGCTTCGACATGCGCCAGGTAAGCTACCCAGAAATCGGCCGGCGCACGGCGGCGTGGAATAAGGGTGATCGCATCGGCAACTTCGCGCGGGCTCAGCTTCGATGTATCAAGATTGTCAGCCTCAACGATGCGCTCGATCTCGCTGCGGGCGACATCGCCGCGCACAACGATCTCCGGCTCCTGCGCAACCAAGGGTGCCGGCACCTGCCAGATCAGGAGAATGAGAAAAGCGAATGGCGTCACGCGCATGTGTTTCTCCTTGCCCTTCGTGCTACCAGCCAGAGGTTGATAGCGAAAGCTACGGCTTACCTGCGCCTCGATACGTTCTATATCGCGGCTCCAACCCCTTGAGGAATGGGTAACATCAAGTGAATGCGCCAAATCCACTCGCATATTCGACAGCAGATGCCGACAGCTGGACGGTGGCCGGGCGGACCTTCCGCTCGCGGCTGATCGTCGGCACCGGCAAGTATAAGAGCTTCGAGCAGAATGCCGCGGCCGTGGAAGCGTCGGGCGCGGAGATCGTCACGGTAGCGGTGCGCCGGGTGAACATCTCCGACCCGAAGCAGCCGATGCTCACCGACTTCATCGATCCGAAAAAGATCGCTTATCTTCCCAACACCGCCGGCTGCTTCACCGCCGAGGACGCGATCCGCACGCTGCGGCTGGCGCGGGAAGCGGGCGGCTGGACGCTCGTGAAGCTGGAAGTGCTCGGCGAAGCGAAGACGCTCTACCCGGACATGATCGAGACCCTGCGCGCCTGCGAAATCCTCGCCAAGGAAGGTTTCGAACCGATGGTCTATTGCGCCGACGATCCCATCGCGTCGAAGCGGCTGGAGGACGCCG
Source organism: Allosphingosinicella sp. (assembly GCA_036386995.1). Taxonomy (GTDB): domain Bacteria; phylum Pseudomonadota; class Alphaproteobacteria; order Sphingomonadales; family Sphingomonadaceae; genus Allosphingosinicella. The sequence continues at coordinate 15,053 of DASVUO010000010.1, forward strand.
GCGCCGTCGCGATCATGCCCTTGGGGGCGCCGATCGGCTCCGGCCTCGGCCTCCAGAACGAAGTCATGATCCGCATCATGGTCGAGCAGTCCAAGGTTCCGGTGCTGGTCGACGCCGGCGTCGGCACCGCGTCCGACGCCGCGGTGGCGATGGAACTCGGCTGCGACGGCGTTCTGATGAACACCGCCATCGCCGAAGCCAAGGATCCCGTGATGATGGCCCGCGCAATGCGCATGGCCGTGGAAAGCGGCCGCCTGGCCTACCGCGCCGGCCGCATGGGCAAACGCCGCTACGCCGACCCGTCGAGCCCCTTGGCGGGCTTGATCTAGCAGCGCGCTCACCAGCGCCTCAAACGCGAAGCCGATCGTTCGCCCGCCCACATTCGGAAGCTGGTGACGTTGGTGCCCGCGTTGCAGCCGAAGTTCACGCTGGGAGGTGATGTAAATAGAAAAGGAGTCGGCACTATTGCGCCAGCTCCTAGGATACCCCAGATTTATGACCTTAAACCTTTGGCATCAGTTCATTGCAAGCCACTTTCATTGGGTCTTAGCTTCCAAGGAAAGCGAATAGACCGGTTTCGACTGGAATTTTAACAAAAATTAATAATAGAACTCACAGAAGGACCGAACCAGAACCGGCGTGACTTTTAACCGCATAATCAGCGGTACCTATCTTGCCGCGCATCTTGCATTTGCATCGTGTGAGTTATCAGCATCCGCTTCTTTGCGTCCCAGAGGGCCCGCATCAGTTGAACCCCAATAAGTTGGACCTCTGCTGAAACCGCACTGCGTGACATCTGAGGGGATCGAGTTGTGATCGCGTCTCGTAGACGCATGTTGGCGATTCTGCCTAGGTCTGAAGAATTGTTCACGATCGCGAGGGCGGTTGCGGCCATAGGATCACCTCGGGCAGCGCGCGACCCCCAAAAGGAATCACGATTTCCCTGCTCGGATGCCGCGGCTTCACCCTGTGTGATGGGTGGAGCACAATCGGTAGATATTTTAGGGTCCGGCCATAAAGCATTCAAAGTGATCTGGACAAGCCTGCGGGCGTCGTGCGCGGTGTTCGTGCCGCCATGCACCGTGATCTGGTTCAAGCCGTTTGCCGTTGAAGCGGTGGTACCGACGCTGTTGCCTGCCCAGGAGAACAAATCGTTGGAGCGCGTGTTGCTGACGATCTGGCTCGCCGGATTGTAGCCGAAGCCCAGCGTCTGGTCGTGCGTCGTGCCAGCGGGATTGTCGGTGAGGGAAGCAAGCCGCGACACGGCGTCATAGCTGTAGCTCATGCTCGTCCCGTTGCCGCGGGTGAGGGACGTGCGGCGGCCGAGATCGTCATACGCGAAGGTCGCAAGCACCCCCACGCCCGAGACCGCGCCGTTCTCGCGGATCGACTTCATCTCGCCCGTGATCAGATAATCCTGGGCGACATAGAAGCCGTCCGGGTGGGTGATGCGAAGCCGCCGCCCGACGAGGTCGAATGCCGAGATGACCGTGCCGTACGGGCCGCTCTGCGTAAGGTTGCGGCCAAGCGCGTCATAGGTGAAGGTCAGCGCGTTGCCGGTCTGGCTTGCGCCCGTCATCCGCCCAGCGAGGTCGTACGTGTAGCTGACGTCCGGCTCCGAGCCGGGGAGATCCTTCAGCGTCAGCCGATCGAGCGCGTCGAACGTGAAGCCGGTCGTCTCGCCCGCCCGGTTGCGGAAGCTAGTGACGTTGGAGCCGGCGTCGTAGCCGAGTTGCTCATAGTCCAGCGGGTTGCCCGTGCCGGCGCGATAGCCAGTGAGTAGGGTTTGCAATTAGCAACCAGGCACCGGGGAGCCGACGCCTCTACGCCGGCTCCCGAACGGCATTGTTAGTTCTTAATCCAATTTTTCAGATTTATTTATATCTAAAGATATGACCTAGTAACCTCAGCATCATTGAAGAAAGAGAATGAATTAATGCAGCAGCACACAAGACAATTATAGCTGCAAAAACATCCCTGAGGGCGTAGCCCCAGCCCAGATCGAATACCAAATCAGCGGACGCTGCGGATGCTAATATTATACAAAATAAACAAAGAATTTTGAAAACTATTGACCCAAATAAAATTTGCTTACGAGAAAAATTTTCCATGTTAGCATCCTACAGGTTTTTGTGCAGCACTATAGCTTGCCTTTTCCCCACCACCAAAATACCCGCCGATCGCTCCTTTTGGGCCGCCGCTAAGAGCGACGCCGCT
>DASVUO010000011.1:0-1603 GCA_036386995.1 Allosphingosinicella sp.
CATGGCGCACCGGATGGACAATCATCTGGCCAACATGCCGATGGACGGCGCGATGTATTTCGGCATGGCGCTGATCGGGCTTGGCGTGCCGGCCGCAATTGTCGGCGCGCTACCCAAAAAGCGGGCCCGTCATGGTGGCGCGGGCACCATGTTCGAGGCGGCCGATTCCACGCCGCTCGGGCGGTGGCATGTAGCGGTATTGCTGGTGCTCACTTTAGGGCTAATCATCGATACCATGAAGCCGGCAACCCTAGGCTTCGTGTTACCGGGCATGCGCGGGGAATACGGCATTGACCGGTCGACCGCCGCGCTGCTGCCCTTCGCGGCATTGACCGGCACCACCGTGGGATCGTTCGCCTGGGGTTGGCTTGCGGACATTTATGGCCGGCGCGTTTCCATCCTGCTGTCCACGATCCTGTTCGTGTCGACGTCCATCTGCGGGGCGATGCCTTCCTTCAGTTGGAACCTCGTCATGTGCTTCCTGATGGGCTGTTCAGCAGGGGGCATGCTACCGGTCGTCTACACGCTGCTCGCCGAGGTCATGCCGCCTCGGCATCGCAGCTGGGTGTTGGTGTTGGTCGGCGGCACCGGGCTGGTCGGCGGCTACCTAGCCGCCAGCGGCACTGCGCACATGTTCGAGCCGGAGTTCGGCTGGCGCAGCCTTTGGCTCCAAGGGTTCCCGACCGGACTCCTCCTGCTGGCGCTCGCGCGATGGCTGCCGGAGAGCCCGCGGTTCCTTTTGGAGCAGGGCCGGCATGAGGAGTTGGCCGATATGGAGCGCAAATACGGGATCGTGCGGCGCGCCGCCCTCTTGGTTTCGCCCGATGCGGAACCCGCCACCCGGCACCACCGCCAATTGACCGCCGCGCTGGTGCTGACTGCGCTCGCCTGGAGCTTTGTCAACTTCGGTCTGCTGCTCTGGCTGCCCTCCGAGTTGCAGGACCGCGGCTTCAGCGCCGAGCTGGCGAGCGGGATCATCGCGAGTTCCGCGCTGGTGGCGCTGCCGACGATCATGGTCGCGGCGCTGCTCTATAGCCGGTGGAGCAGCAAATGGACGCTCGTCGCGATGATCATCCTCACCGCCGCAGGTCTTGCTGGCGCGCTGCTACCAGCCCCCGTGCTCGCCAAGCCGGCACTCCTCGTCACAGTGATTGCGCTGCTCGTGGTCGGCACGAACGGCATTATCGCGGTACTGCTACCCTATGCCGCAGAGAATTACCCGCTCGGCGTGCGCGGGCGTGCAACCGGCCTGATCGCGGCCGCCAGCAAGTTCGGCGGCGTCGCCGTTCAGGGCTTTGCACTCTTTGGCCTGATTCCCACCCTGGGCGGGGCTGGGCTGGCGTTGCTATTGCCCATGACGGTGTCAGCCGGATTGGTCGCCGTCGCCGGCCGGGAGACGCGCGGCCGCTCGCTTCGCGAGCTGGAGGCGGGAACGTGACGGTTTGACCCTAGATGCTGAACCAGCTCTGGATTGTTCAATCGGCGTAGCTCCAGTTACGAGCAGCGAGCATCCATGCAGCGAACCTAGATCACGCTGGAAGTCACTCAAGCGGAGCAGCGACCGGCTCAAGCGGCGGATAAAACCAGACTACCAGCAATGCTA
>DASVUO010000012.1:0-14884 GCA_036386995.1 Allosphingosinicella sp.
TGTCGCGCTCCAGCTCGAATTCATCCACGTTCATCACCCTGCTCGCATTCCTCTTTTTGCACGTGCGAACGTGCCTGCGCCTCCCCTGCCATGCAAGGGAGGTTCCACCGTGACAATCAATATGTTGTGGATATCAGGCCCCTGTTGCGCCCGATCCGCCAGCGCCCGCGTCCAGCGCATCGAGGCGCGCCTTGAGCAATGTCGCCTCTTCCCGCGCGGCCACGGCGATCGCCTTCACCGCTTCGAATTCCTCGCGGCTGACGATGTCCAGCCCGCCGATCCACTCCCGTGCGCGCTCGCGAAAGGCGCCCTCGGCCTCGCGGGTCATGCCCGCGAATGTACCGGCCGCGCCGTTCATCATTTTCACGAAATCGTCGAACAAGCGGTTCTGGGACTGCATCTGGAAAGGCCTTTCGGAGGCGTAAAAGTCAAAGCGGTATATCGGTGCTCGCCTGCGCGGGTACAAGTTCGGACGCCCCAGGGTTCAGTTCGCCGATCTGCCAGGTGAGGAAAGCGGCAAAGGACAGCCAGGCGAGGTAGGGCACCATCAGCAGCCCGGCCGCCTTGCGGATGCGGCCGAATAGGACCGCCGCGATCGCCGCGAGGACGATCATCGCCACGATCACGATCAGCGCCAGCCCGACCTGGTGTGCGGCGAAGAAGATCGGCGACCACGCATAGTTGAGGAGGAGCTGGGCAAGGAAGATGCCAATGGCGAGGCCGCGTCCCCGCGCGCCGCGAGCGTGGAGGACCAGCGCCAGAGCAAGGCCCAGGCAGATGTAGAGGATCGTCCACGCCGCGCCGAACATCCAGCCGGGCGGCATTGCGGCCGGCTTCTCGAGCGCGTCGAACCAGGGGTTGCCGTAGCCCGACCCAGCGACAGTGCCAGACAAGGTGCCGAGCAGAAGCACAAGCGGCACCGTCACCAGCGCGTAGCGGAAGAAGGACATCCTGTGCTGCGAGCGGGACGCGAGGACGGTCATATTTATCCTTCCTATTCGGCCGGAGCGGGCTCCGGCGATCTCCCGCCGCCGCCGGCAAGCTCGGCCTCGAGCTTGCGCGTCACGGCGAGCGGCGTGCCCGTATAGCGCGCAAGGCGGGAATAAAGGAGCGGGATCAGGAAGAGGGTGATCACCGTCGAAATCGAGACGCCGAAGACGATCACCACGCCGATCGCCTGCCGCGCCGCCGCGCCCGCTCCGGAGGCGATCATCAGCGGCACCGCGCCCGCCACGGTGGCGATGGAGGTCATCAGGATCGGGCGGAGGCGCCGGGCGGAGGCTTCGCGGATCGCCTGGCCGATGTCGCGGCCTTCGTCGCGAAGCTGGTTGGCGAATTCCACGATCAGGATGCCGTTCTTGGCCGCCAAGCCGACCAGCATGACGATGCCGACCTGGCTGTAGAGATTGAGCGTCTGGCCCATCGCGGCGAGGCCGATGATGCCGCCGGCGACCGCAAGCGGGACGGTGGTGATGATCACCGCCGGGTGAACGAAGCTTTCGAACTGGGCGGCGAGCAGCAGATAGATGATGAGAATGGTGAGGCCGAACACCAGGATGATGGAGCTACCGGCTTCGCGGAAGCTCTGGCTTTCGCCGCGGTAGCCCACCGCGATCACTTCCGGCGCGGCGGCGGCTTGCGTCTCGAGGAAGGTCAACGCCTCGCCGAGCGAGTAGCCGGGGGCGAGGCCACCGGACAGGGTGATAGCCCGCATCTTGTTGTAGCGCCCAAGATCGCGGGCTCCGGCCGTGTCGGACACGGTGACGAGGTTGGTGAGCGGGATCAGTGCGCCGGTGCGGCTCCGGACGTGGATCGACTGGAGGTCGGACCGGGTCGAGCGGGCGCCCTGCTCGGCCTGCACCACGACGCGATATTCCTCGCCGCGATCGACATAGGTCGACACCCGCCGCGAACCGAGCAGCGACTGGAGGGCGTTGGAGACGTCCTCCACTGAAACGCCGAGATCGCCGGCGCGGGCGGTGTCGACGGCAATCCGGAGCTGCGGCTTGGTTTCCTTATAGTCGCTGTCGAGGTTAACGATGCCGGGATTATCGGCGGCGGCGGCGAGGATCCGGTCGCGGGCCTTGGCGAGTTCGGCATAGGTCGCGCCGGCAATGACGAAGCTGATCGGCTGGCCGCGCCCCCGCCCGCCGATCGACGAGCGCACCTGGGCGTTGCCGCGCACCGCGGGAAGCTGGCCGAGCGCCTTGTTGACGAGCGCGACGACGTCCTGCGTCGTCTCCTCGCGGTCCTCCCAATTCTTCAGGAAGATGGTGAAGTTGCCGCTGTTGAAATCGTCGCTTGGGCCGAAGCCGCCGGGCGTGCGCTGAATCAGCGCGCGGACCGAGCCCTTCTCGACCAGCGGCAGGAGCTTGCCCTGCGCGTCGAGCATGTAGCGGTCCATCTGCTCGTAGCCGGTTCCTTCCGGCGCGGTGACGGTGGCGGAGAGGATGCCGACATCCTCCGGCGGCACCAGTTCGGACTGCAAGGTGAAGAACAGGGCTGCGGCCCCGGCCAGGAAGAGGCCAACGATCGCGGCGGGGATGAGCGGCTTGCGGATCGACCAATCGAGGCGGCGGGCATAGAATCCCTCCAAGCTACGAAAGCGTGTGTCCACCCAGCGGGCGAAGCGGCCGCGCTCCTGATATTTCAGAAGCTTCGAGCACAGCATCGGCGCGAGGCTGAGCGCAAGGAAGCCGGAAAAAGCGACGGCGCCGATCATCGCGGCGGCAAGCTCGCGGAAGAGGAGCCCCGTCTGGCCGGCGATGAACATGATCGGCACGAACACCGCGCAAACGACGAGCGTCGTTGAAACGATCGCGAAGCCGACCTGGCGCGTGCCTTCATAAGCCGCAGCGAGCGGCGGCTCGCCTTCCTCGATGCGGTGGTAGACGTTTTCCAGCACAACGATGGCGTCGTCGACGACGATGCCGATCGACAGCACCATGGCCAGTAGGGTGAGGAGGTTGATCGAGAAGCCGAACAGCCAAAGCACCGCGAAGCTGGCGAGGAGGCAGAGCGGCACCGTCACCGCCGGGATCAGGGTCGCGCGCCAGTTGCCGAGGAACAGGTAGATGACGAGCACCACCAGGATCGCCGCTTCGGCGAGCGTGTGCCAGACGCCCTCGATGGCGCGGCTGATGAACAGGCTTTCGTCGGAGCCCACCACCATCTCCATGCCCTCGGGCAGAGTCGGCTTTAGCGCTTCGGCGGCCTTTTTCGCGGCATCGGCAACGGCGAGCGTGTTGGCGCCGGACTGACGGACGATGCCGAGGCCGACCGCCGACTCGCCGTTGAGGCGAAAGGCGGCGTAGGGGTTTTCCGGGCCCTGCTCGACTCGCGCAACGTCGCTGAGGCGGACGAGGTAGCCGTCGGTACCGCGACCGACGACCAACTGGCCGAACTGCTGGGCGTTGGCGAAGGGGCGGTCGACGCGAAGGGTGACGTTCTGCTGCGCGGACTCAAGACGGCCGGCGGGAAGCTCGACATTCTGGCGGCGGAGCGCGCTTTCGAGATCACTCGGCGTGAGGCCGAAGGCGGCGAGCCGCGCCGGCTGCATCCAGATGCGCATCGCCGGCCGCGCTTCGCCGCCGACGAAGACGCGCGCGACGCCCTCGATGGCCGAGAAGCGGTCGATGAGGTTGCGGTCGACATAGTCGGAGAGCTCCAGCCGCGACCAGCCGGGCTTCGACACCACCAGGAACAGGATCGGCGACGCATCGGCGTCGACCTTGCGCACTTCGGGCGGCCGGATGTCGTCGGGCAGGTTGCCCATCGCCGCGCCGACGCGGTCGCGGACGTCGTTGGCGGCGCTTTCAATGGAGCGGCCGGGGAAGAATTCGATGGTGATGTTGGACGAACCGTCCTGGCTTCGCGAGGTGATCGTCTGCAGGCCCTCGACGCCGGACAGCTGGTCCTCCAGCACCTGCGTCACGCGGGTCTCAACCACGCTCGCCGCGGCGCCGATATATTGCGTCTGGACGGAGACCACCGGCGGATCGACGTCGGGATATTCACGCACCGAGAGGCCGAAGAAGCCGACCAGGCCGATCACCGCGATCAGCATCGCCAGCACGGCGGCGAAAACCGGGCGGCGGACGGAGACATCCGAAATCTTCACGGCGCCGCGGCCTTCGGTTCCCCATTTGGCGGCGCGCCCTGCTTAGGTGCCCCCGGGCCACCCCCGCCGCGGCCGCCGGCATTCGGTCCCGCGACTCGCACCTTCATATTTTCGGAAAGCTTCACCACGCCTTCGGTCACCACCGGCTGGCCGGGCTGGAGGCCCTCGAGGATCTCCACCCGCCCGCCGGCGCGAAGGCCGGTACGCACCGCCACGCGTTTGGCCGTGCCGTTCTGGATGACGTAGACGAAGCGGCTCTCGCCCTCGCCGACTACCGCCAGCTCCGGCACGGAAATTCCCATGCGCGGCGCGGTTTCGATGGAAACCGTGAGCAGCATGCCCGGCTTCAGCCGGTTGTCCGGGTTGGGGAGGCGGGCGCGTACGGTGACGGCGCGGGTGTTGGGATCGATCACCTGGTCCACCGTCGCGATCTGGCCGCGGAACGGCACGTCCGGGTACGCCGCCGATCGCGCTTCGATGGTGAGCCCCGGGCGAAGCGCGGCGAGCGCCGTTTCCGGCACCGGAAAATCGAGCTTGATGGTGGAAATGTCGCTGATCGTCGCGATCTCCGTCCCGCTGCTCACCACCGCACCGACGGAGATGTTGCGAAGCGAGGCGAAGCCGGAGAAGGGCGCGGTGATCACCCGCTCGCTGATCTGGGCCTGGACCCCGCCGGCCTGCGCGCGCGCCGCGGCGGCGGCGGCGATTTGCGCGTCCTCGCTCGCCTTGGTCGCAAAGCCGCGCTTGCGAAGGGTGGTGATCCGGGAAAGCTGCTGCTGCGCCTCGCGCTGCCGGGCCTGCGCCTCGGCAAGCGCGGCGGTTTGCTGGCCCTGCGACAACACCGCGATCATCTGCCCGCGGCGCACGAAGCTGCCGTCGTCGAAGCCGAGCCGCACGAGCCGCTCGGTGACCTGGGCGGTGATGGTGACTTGCTCGTTGGCGTTGGCGGTGCCGACCGCTTCCACCGTTTCCACGAAGCGCTGGCTTGTCGCGGGCTCAACGTTGACGAGCGGCGGCGGGCGGTTGCCCTTGCCCTTCGGCTCGCCGTCGCCCTTGCCGCAGGACGCGAGCAGGCCCATCAGCGTAAGGGTCAGGAAAATCCGGGGCTTAACCACAGGGGCGCGCTAACCGCCGCCGCCCCAAGGATCAAGCCCGCACGCGCCTCTACGGCATTCTTGCGGTAGCGGCGGCTTCGATCTCCTTGCGGGCGGCGAGGAGGAATTCGACATTGCCCTCCGGCCCGGTGATGGGGCTTTGCACCAGCCCCTCCACCGTCCAGCCGCGCGACGCGATCCAGTCGGCCGCGGCGGCGCAGACGCGCTCGTGGACCGCCGCGTCGCGCACCACCCCGCCTTTGCCGATCTCGCCCCGCTCCGCCTCGAACTGCGGCTTGACCAGCGCGAGCAGCCGCCCGCCGGGCCTGGCGAAGTCGATCGCCGTGTTGAGCACCTTAGGGAGGCCGATGAAACTTGCGTCGCAAACGACGATGTCCACCGGCTCGGTGACGATCTCCTCCGTCAGATATCGCGCGTTGGTTTGTTCGTGGACCACCACGCGCGGGTCCTGCCGGAGCTTCCAGGCGAGCTGGTTGGTGCCGACATCCACCGCGAACACCTTGGCCGCGCCTTTTTGCAACAGCACGTCGGTGAATCCGCCGGTCGAGGAGCCGACATCGAGCGCCACCGCGCCGGTCACATCCCAGCCGAAATGCTCAAGCGCATGGGCAAGCTTGATCCCGCCGCGCGAAACCCACGGATGCTCCTTCCCCCGCACCTCCAGCGCCGCGTCCTCACCGAGCGGCTGAGCCGCCTTCTCGATCTTCCGCTCCCCCGAAAACACCAGCCCCGCCATAATAAGCGCCTGCGCCTTCGCCCGGCTTTCGGCGAGCCCGCGGTCGACAAGGAGCTGGTCTGCGCGCTGCTTCATCGTGCGGCACGCGGCTCATTGGCCGCTTGGTTCACGCGAAGACGCGAAGAACCGATGTCGGTGTGGTTGTTGACGATGCGCCTGATTCCCTCGCGCAGCGTGGCTCCGCCAAAGTTCAGAAGAACGCCAAGGGGTCGGCCCGTTAGACGAAGATAGGTGAGAACCTGTTTGCCGTGCACGGGCATCAGGCGCTCCACCGATTTGATTTCAACGATGAGCTGATCACCAACCAAAAGATCGGCACGGAACGCCTCGTTGAAGGCTAGGCCTTCAAATTCGATGCCGATCGGCACCTGCCGATCAACCTTCAAGGCGAGCTTCGATAGTCTCGCTGCAAGCACCGCTTCGTAGACGGATTCCAAAAGGCCCGGCCCCAGATCCTGATGGATCTTCAGAGCGCAATCGATCGTCAGCCGGGCAAGCTCCTCGATATCGGCCATATCAACCCTTCGCGTTCTTCGCGCTCCTTCGCGCCTTCGCGTGAAACATAGCGGAGCAAGTGCAAGGCGCGAAGGCGCCAAGAAGAGGCCTAAGCCCGAGCGCCCTCGACCACGGCGGTGCTGTTGTGGCGCAGAGCCTTGAGGACAGTCGCGACGATGCCCGCGGCGTCGAGGCCCGCGTCGGCATACTGCTTCTCAGGCTTGTCATGGTCCTGGAAGGTGTCCGGCAAGCGCATCGTGCGCAGTTTCAGGCCCGCGTCGATCAGGCCTTGGTCAGACGCCATCGTCAACACGTGCGCGCCGAGGCCGCCTACGGCGGCTTCTTCCACCGTCACCGCGACTTCGTGGCTCGTGAGGAGGCGGCGGATCAGTTCTTCGTCCAGGGGCTTGGCGAAGCGCAGGTCGGCGACGGTAGTGGAAAGGCCGCGCGCTTCCAGAATCTCTGCGGCCTTCATCGCTTCCTCGAGCCGCGTGCCGAGCGACAGGATGGCGACCTTTTTGCCGTCCTTGACCACCCGGCCCTTGCCGATCTCCAGCCTCTGCGGAACCCCCGGCAAGGCAAGGCCGACGCCGTTGCCGCGCGGGTAACGCACCGCCGAGGGGCCGCTGTCGTGCAGCGCCATGGTGTGCACCATGTGGACGAGCTCAACTTCGTCCGCCGCCGCCATCACCACCATGTTGGGCAGGGTGCACAGGTACGCGAGATCGAAGCTGCCGGCGTGCGTCGCGCCGTCGGCGCCGACCAGGCCGGCACGGTCCATCGCGAAACGCACCGGCAAATTCTGGATGGCAACGTCGTGCACCACCTGGTCGTAAGCGCGCTGCAGGAACGTCGAGTAGATCGCGCAGAACGGGCGGTAGCCTTGCGCGGCGAGGCCGGCGGCGAAGGTCACCGCATGCTGCTCGGCGATACCGACGTCGAAGGTGCGCTCCGGGAACCTGGCTTGGAATTTGTCGAGGCCGGTGCCGGACGGCATCGCAGCGGTGATCGCCACGACCTTCTCGTCCCGTTCCGCTTCGGCGAGCAAGGCGGTGGCGAAGACGCCGGTGTAGCTTGGCGGGCCGGCAGGCGCCTTGGCCTGTTCGCCCGAGATGACGTCGAACTTCTGGACGCCGTGATATTTGTCCGCCGCCGCTTCAGCCGGCCCGTAGCCTTTGCCCTTCTTGGTGACGACGTGGACCAGCATCGGTCCCTCGTCGGCGTCGCGCACGTTCTCGAGGATCTGGACGAGCTGCTCGATATTGTGGCCGTCGACGGGGCCCACATAATAAAAGCCGAGCTCTTCGAACAACGTGCCGCCGGTCACCCAGCCGCGGGTGAATTCGTCCGCCTTGCGCGCCGCGCGGTGGAGGGGGTCGGGCAAGCGCCGCGCCACCCGGCGGGCGAAATCGCGCAAAGACAGGAAGGGCGAGGAGGAGACCAAGCGCGCAAGGTATGCCGAAAGCCCGCCCACCGGCGGCGCGATCGACATGTCGTTGTCGTTCAGGATCACGATCAGCCGGTTGCCGGCCGCCTGCGCGTTGTTCATCGCCTCATAGGCCATGCCCGCCGACATGGCGCCGTCGCCGATCACCGCGATTGCGCGGCCGGGCTGGGCGGACAGCTTGTTGGCAATTGCGAACCCCAAAGCTGCGGAAATCGAGGTCGAGCTGTGGGCGGCGCCGAACGGATCATATTCGCTTTCGCTGCGCCTGGTGAAGCCGGAAAGCCCGCCGCCCTGGCGAAGGGTGCGGATGCGATCGCGGCGGCCGGTGAGGATCTTGTGCGGATAGGCCTGGTGGCCCACGTCCCAGATCAAACGGTCGCGCGGCGTGTCGAAAACGTAATGGATGGCGGTGGTCAGCTCCACCACGCCCAGCCCTGCGCCGAGGTGTCCGCCGGTCACCGACACCGCCGAGATCATCTCTTCCCGCAGCTCGTCGGCGAGCTGGCGCAGCTGATCGTGCTGAAGCGTGCGCAGCTCGGCGGGCGTCGGCACCGTATCGAGCAGGGGCGTGTGCGGGCGTTCGGTCATGGGAAAAAGCCTGTTATCTCAGCCGCCCGCCTAGCCCAAAGCGGCGGCAGTGTCGAATGAGGAAAAGGTCCATGTCCCGTGCAGATGCGCAGGAAGCTGCCGCCTCAGCCTTCTTTGCAGTCGCCGCAGGTGCCGCGCACTTCGATCACCGGGCGCTGGGGCGCAAAGCCCGCCTGTTTCGCCGCGTCCCGCACGCCGCCGGACAGCTTGTCGTCGTCCAGGTGCGTGGTGTTGCCGCAGGTGTCGCAGATCAGAAAGATGCAGTCGTGCAGGCAATCCGGGTGGTCATTGGCGACATAGGCGTTGGCGCTTTCCACTCGCCGAGCGAGGTTCGAGCCCACGAACAGATCGAGGATGCGGTACACGCTGTTGGCGGCGACGCGGCGGCCCTGGTCCTTGGAAACCTTGTCGGCAATGTCGTAGGCGGAGGCCGGGCGATCGAAGCTGGCGAGCGCTTCGAACACGGCCGCGCGCATCTGGGTCCACTGCTCGCCGGAGCGCTCCATGGTGGATTGGGCGGCGCTCATCAACGAGTCGCCTTCGTGGCTGTGGTGATGATGCTGGCCCATGCGGCCTAGGTAGGCCTTTGCCCTTCCCCCGGCAAGATCAGGCGGCGGCGGCCTCGAAGCGGTTGAGGGTGAGTTCGAAATAGGGCCGGTCCTTCTGGAAGATCTCCAGCCGGCGGGGCCACCGCACGGGGCCGGGCATCACTTCGCGCGAGAACAGGAAGCGCTGCGCGATCGGCGCGCCGCCTCCCGGATCGGGCACGACATCCTCCAGCTCGGCGAGGCGGCCGTCCCCGTCGAAGTAGAGGGTCGCGGGCGGTGCGTCAGGGTGGCGGACGGCAAAAGCGGTAAGCCCGTTGCGGCCCGGCGCGGGGCTGATCGTCACCCCTGGATGGAGGAGCGGCTCGAGCAGCATCAGGCCGTAGACCGCGAATTGCGCACGCTCGTGCGTGACCAGCCCTCCCGGAGCGGCATCGTTGCGGCCGGCCCGCCCAATCCAGCCACCTTCGGGGGTGATCAGCATGGTTCGGGCCTGGGAAGGGCCTTGATCCCGAAGCCAGCTTCGCGAGCGGGCCCAGCGGAACGGCACCACTTGCGTGTCGACACCGATCTCGATCCGCCGCTCCCCGTCGAACACGGTGGCATCGCCCTGCCAGCGCAGCACGCGAACCCGTGACAAGGCTCTGCGTCCGCCGGCGCGGGCAATGGCGCGGCGAAGCAGCGCACGAGAGGCATCGGAAGAAGCGGAGGAGGCGGCAGCGGGAAAGCAGCCGGCGGCCGCGGCGGCGAGCAGAAGCTCCCGCCGCGCGAGGATCAGATCACCGCCCGGCGGTTGAGATCGTGGCCGAGCGCGAGGATCATGACGCCGATCACGGTGTAGACCGTGCTCGATCCGCCATGTTCCAGCATCATCGATCCGGCCATCACGCCGAGGCCGAGGCCGCCGACGGCCGAGGGCATCATGAAGCCGTGGTGAAGAATGCCGCGGCCAAGCGCCAGCGAACCGAGGAGAATGGCGAGAACCAAGCCGACTTCGTGAATGATCGGATCGAGCAACAGCCCGCCGGCCGACGCCAGCATGGCAACAAAGATCGCGCTCGCCAGGCAATGAACGAGGCAAAGCCCGGAGAGGGCAATGCCCACCCGGTCCATTGTTCCGTTCCGCGCCGCGTTGGCGAACATCGTTGTCTTCACTGCCTCCCTTGGTGCGGCTTCTATAATCCGCTTGCAGTGAAGATACAACATTACATCTGCGGAAAAGTTGCGCGGGAAAATGCGCGGCCCCATATGCGCGGCGATGGCCACACTCGCTGCCGCTCCCCTGCCCCGCGCCCGCCCCAACGCGATCGCCAGCTGGCTGTTCGCGGTCGCCGCCTTGGTGTTCGCGATGATCGTCGTCGGCGGGATCACCCGCCTCACCGAATCGGGCCTGTCGATCACCCGCTGGGAACCGATCCGGGGCACCCTGCCGCCGATCGGCGAGGCCGCATGGCGCGATGCCTTCGACCTCTACCGGCAGACGCCGCAATATCAGAAGGTGAACACGGGGATGACCCTCTCCGAGTTCAAGAACATCTATTTCTGGGAATATCTCCACCGGCTGCTCGGCCGCGTGATCGGCCTCGCTTTCGCTTTGCCTCTGCTGTGGTTCGCCGCCAACCGCGCAATCCCGAAGGGCTATGGCTGGAAGCTGATCGCCTTGCTTCTGCTCGGCGGCACGCAAGGGGCGATCGGCTGGTGGATGGTCGCTTCGGGGCTCATCGACCGGCCGGAAGTCAGCCACATTCGCTTGGCCGTGCACCTTCTCACTGCCTTCACCATCTTCGGCTCGCTGATCTGGGAAGCGATGGACCTGCGCCGCCTCTCCGCCGACGACGCCGCACAACCGGCGCGGATGCCGACGGTGGCGATCTGGGCCTTGTCCCTGCTCGCGCTCCAGTTCCTGTTCGGCGCCTATGTCGCTGGGCTTGAAGCCGGTTATGCGTATTCGAGCTGGCCGAAGATGGGCGATGAATGGTTCCCCGCTGGCGCGCCGATGCTTGAGCCGTTCCGCCGCAACTTCGCCGACAACCCGATCGTGGTGCAGTTCGTCCACCGTTGGCTTGCATTCCTGTTCGCGGCCGGCGCCGCCTTGCTTGCCCGCGCCGCCTGGAAGCGCGGCTTGCACGCCGAAGCGGCGGCGTTGCTGCTGGCGGTGGCCAGCCAGATCCTGCTCGGTATCTTCACCCTTCTGACCGGCGTCGACATCCGTATCGCGGCGAGCCACCAGGGTATGGCCGCGCTCGTGCTCGCCGCGGTGCTGGTAACAGCGCACCGTCTGGGCGAGCGGCGGGCGTGATCGTCACCGTCTACGCCGTTTTCGGCTCGGCCGAGGAAGCGCAGACGGTCGCCCGCACATTGGTGGAGGAACGCCTCGCCGCCTGCGCCAACATCCTCGCCCCCTGCCGCTCCGTCTACCGCTGGCAGGGCAAGATCGAAGAAGCCGAGGAAGTGCCGGCTTTATTCAAGACCCGCACCGACTGCGCCGAGGCCCTCATCACCCGCCTCTCCCAACTGCACAGCTACGACGTTCCGGCAGCGGTTGTCTGGCCCATTGCGCAGGCGCTTCCCGCCTACGCGCAATGGGTCGCGGACGAGACGCTGTAGGCGGCGGTATCATTTTACCTTCCGTCAAAGCCGCGATTTTCTTGACTTTCTGAACCCGCGCGGGCATTTGCCCGCTCGTAGCGCCGCCTCCGGCTTTTCGGGCCATGGGCGGCGCCGTTCATTTTAGAAGAAGGTTTTCGGGCCATGAAGGCGCTGATGAAAACCACCAAGGCGGCGAAAGCCTCCGAGGTGGAGAAGAAGTGGGTTTTGATCGACGGCGACGGCTTGGTCGTCGGGCGTGTCGCGACGATTATCGCGAACATCCTGCGCGGCAAGCACAAGGCGCTGTTCACGCCGCATGCCGACATCGGCGATCACGTCATCGTGATCAACGCCGACAAGGTGCGCTTCACCGGCAAGAAGCTTAACGACAAGGTTTACTACCGCCACACCGGCTACGCCGGCGGCATCAAGGGCGTCACCGCCGGCAAGGTGCTGGAAGGCCGCTTCCCAGAGCGCGTTCTTGAAAAGGCTGTTGAGCGCATGATCCCGCGCGGCCCGCTTGGCCGTGAGCAGATGCGTCACCTCCACCTCTACAACGGCACCGAGCATCCGCACGGCGGCCAGAACCCCGAAACCCTCGATGTCGCGGGCATGAACCGCAAGAACAAGGTGGGCGCGTAATGTCCGACAATCGCCAGTCCCTTTCCGATCTCGCCAACCTGACGGGCGCAGCTCCGGCAGCACCGCCGGCCGCTCCGGCGGACGCCGAGACCGAAACCGCCGCTGCGCCTGCCGCCGCGGAAGCCGACGCTCCGGCCGAGCCGGACCTTCACGGCCGTTCCACCCAGGGCCCGCAGATCCAGGCGGTGCTTCGCGAGCAGCAGCTCGACAAGCAGGGCCGCGCTTATGCAACCGGCCGCCGCAAGGATGCCGTTGCCCGCGTCTGGCTGAAGCCCGGTTCCGGCAAGATCATCGTCAACGGCCGCGACCAGACCGTGTATTTCGCCCGTCCGACGCTTCGCCTCGTAATCAACCAGGTGTTCGACATCACCGAGCGCCGCGATCAGTATGACGTGATCGCCACCGTCAAGGGCGGCGGCCTTTCCGGCCAGGCCGGCGCGGTTCGCCACGGCATCTCGACGGCGCTTACCCGCTACGAGCCGACCCTGCGCACCACGGTGAAGCAGGCCGGCTTCCTGACCCGCGATCCGCGCGTCGTGGAGCGCAAGAAGTACGGCCGCGCCAAGGCACGCCGCAGCTTCCAGTTCTCGAAGCGCTAAAAGACTTCAGCTCCAAGTGGTACTTGGAGCTGGGCAGAGACAGAAGAAAGGGTCGTCCTTTGGGGCGGCCCTTTTCTTTTTGTCTGCGGCCGGTAGCTTGGGCGGATGAGCGGCGAGCAGGATGATTTGGAGCGCATTGTCGCTTTCCTGAGGGGCATTGGCCTTTCGGTGCGGGCGGAACCGCTGCCTGGGGAGAATTTCCTGCCGGGCCTTGCCATAAGCGGCGGCGGGCTGGTGTACGATCCGGATGGTCTTCAGTGGCCCGGCGACCTGCTGCACGAGGCGGGACACATCGCCGTTACCGATCCCGCGCTTCGCCCAGGCATGGACGCTGCAGGCGACGATCCCGGCGAGGAGATGGCGGCGATCGCCTGGTCCTGGGCTGCAGCGAGAGAGATCGGCCTCGCGCCGGAAGTCCTCTTCCACGAAGGCGGCTATCGCGGCGGTTCAAAGGCGCTGATCGAGAACTTCTCAAACGGCCGCGACGTGGGTGTGCCGTGGCTCGCCTGCTGGGACATGACAACCGAGATTCACCGGGCGCGCACGCACGGCGGCACGCCTTATCCGCACATGGAGCGCTGGCTTCGCTGAAGCGCCCAAAAGCCTAGCCGTTGATCGTCTGCATCCCGGCCGCATGGTAGCGGTCGCCCGCCGCGGCGCCGGGCGGCAGGATGGCGTCGATCCGTTCGATGTCGGCGCGGCTGAGCGTCACGTCCAACGCGCCGATATTCTCGTCGAGCCAGCGCCGGCGCTTGGTGCCGGGGATCGGCACGATGTCCTCGCCCTGGGCAAGCACCCAGGCCAAAGCGAGCTGGGCGGCGCTGCAACCCTTCTCCGCCGCCATGCCCTCGATCTCCCGCACAAGAGCGATGTTTTTGTCGAAATTTTCGCCCTGGAAGCGGGGATGGCGGCGGCGGGTGTCGTCTTCGGGAAAATCGTCCGGCGTCTTGAATTGGCCGGTCAGGAAGCCGCGGCCGAGCGGGCTGTAGGCGACATAGGCAATGCCGAGTTCGCGCACAGTCGGTAGCAATTCCGCCTCGGCATCCCGGCTCCACAGCGAATATTCGGTTTGCAACGCCGCGATCGGGTGCACCGCATGCGCCCGCCGCACCGTCTCCGGCCGCGCCTCGCTGAGGCCGAGGAAACGCACCTTCCCCTCCTCCACCAGCCGCGCCATTGCGCCCACCGTTTCCTCGATCGGCACGTCAGCATCGACGCGGTGCTGGTAGTAAAGGTCGATCGTCTCCACGCCGAGGCGCTTGAGGCTCGCTTCGCAGGCGGAGCGGACATAATCCGGCGTTCCGCACACCCCGCCGAAGCTTCCGTCGGCGCCGCGCACGTTGCCGAACTTGGTGGCCAGGAACACCTTGCCGCGCCGGTCGGCGATTGCGCGCCCGATCAATTGCTCGTTGCGGCCGACGCCGTACATGTCGGCGGTGTCGAGAAAGTCGACGCCGCGCTCGATGGCGTGGTGGATGGTTGCGATGGACTCGGCTTCGTCGCCGTCGCCGTAGAACTCGCTCATGCCCATGCAGCCGAGGCCGATCGCCGATACCTCCGCTCCACTGGCGCCAAGCCGCCGCCGTTCGATCATGTCGTCACTCCTCACGCTCTCGGTCGAACAACGAGCGGAAGGGGGCGGGGTTGCGGGTCAGCAGGCCAGGCGGAGAAAGGGCACCGGCCGAGTCGGGCGCAGGATGATCGGCTCGCCATTCGCCGCGCGGAACAGCTCGCCGTCGAGGATTACGTTGGAATCGTCGCCTTCGATGCGGATCTCGTCGCCGCGCTCCAGGTGAACGCCGGCGAGGTGCGAGCCGCCGAGCCGTCCGCGAATGGCTGCAACCAAGGCGCGCATCAGGGCCAGAACGCTGCGGTCGATGACCAGCAACTGCATCGCGCCGGTGCGCGGGCCCGCGCCGGGCATCGTGCCCTTGAACAGCAGGCGCTGAAGCGTCGTCACCATCAAAAAGGCATAGCGGCCCTTGAGCTCATCCTGCTTCAGAACGGA
>DASVUO010000013.1:0-1818 GCA_036386995.1 Allosphingosinicella sp.
TCAGCTGGGTCAGGCGTTCGATGTGGAGTTGCGACAGGCCGAAAT
This sequence comes from Allosphingosinicella sp., assembly GCA_036386995.1. Taxonomy (GTDB): domain Bacteria; phylum Pseudomonadota; class Alphaproteobacteria; order Sphingomonadales; family Sphingomonadaceae; genus Allosphingosinicella. The sequence goes on from DASVUO010000013.1 coordinate 46, forward strand.
GCGCCCGCGCCGCAGCCTTGTGACTTGCCTGCATGGCGAGTTCGAGCTCCGTTGCCGCACGCTCCGAATGAAATTTGATATTGTCCCCGGCCATCGACCCGTTTCCCCGTTGATGACCGTGTTTCTACAGGGAACGGAGATGCGGTTCTCACACGTGAGTTAAACGCTGCGAAGAAATTCACTGATTTGGGTGAATCAAGCGCTCGCGCAGGTCGCATAATGGAGGTAGCGCTCGTTGAAGTCGCCGACGTCGCGCATGCGCGGCCAGTCCTCGATCGCGATCGCGCGCCTGTCGCGGCTGATCAGCCCCTCGTCGCCAAGCTGGCGCAGCACCCGGTTGACGTGGACCGGGGTGAGGCCGACCGCATCGCCGAGCTGCTCCTGGGTCATCGGCAGCTCGTAGCGATGATCCTTCGCCAGCCCCGCTTCCTCCAGCCGCAGCGAGAATTCGCACAATATGTGGGCGACGCGGGCGCGGCTGTCGCGGCGGCCAACATTCACCACCCATTCGCGGAAGATCGAGGAGTCGATCAAAGTGTCCATCCACAAGGCACGTCCGATCGCCGGGTTGTTGAGCGCCAGATCCTGAACGGTGCCGGTGGAAATCAGCGCCACGTCGCATTCGGTAAGCGTCTGCACGCTGGTATCGGCAAGGCCGATGAAGCTGTTTTGAAGGTCGAGAAACTCGCTGGCGATGTGCAGCGAGATGATCTGGCGTGCGCCCTCGCCGGTCAGCTTGTAACGGAAGGCGAAGCCGCTGAGCAGCAGCGCACAATGTTCGGGCTTGTCCCCGTCGCGGACGACATGGGCGTTGGCCGGAAGGCGGCGGACACTGTGCGGCAGGGTCAGCAGCGTCTGGCGATCCGCGGGGCCAAGGGGGGAGCGTCGCTCCAGCCGCCGCACCATCGCTTCAAATGTCGGATGTACGTCCGCCACTAATGCTCCCTCTCCGGGGGGCAAAAACACAGCCGCCGCGAAATCGCGCGGGCGCCCCCTCCGCTGTTACGGATAGAAGGTGCCTGATTCCATTGCTTTTATCTAGATCAAGCGACTCAAAAATGCCGCATTGTTGCAACTGGGGCTCAGCTTTGCAGCGGGTAGGCCGTCAGTTCCTTTTCGGCGGCCTGCTTGGCGCGCAGCACGTCGCCGCGATGCGCGCGGGCGGCCATGGCTTCCCAGGCGCCGGCGGCGCGAAGGCAGCGTTCACGGACATTGTCGAGGGTTGCGGCATCGGCATCGGCGCGGGCTTCGGCGGCGCGGGCTGCGTAGAAATCGTGCTGGGCGGACATTCGGCTGTGTCTCCTTCGGCCCCCCGGCCGCGTGGCATTAAAAGAAAAAGGGCGAGGGTCTCAAGACCCCCGCCCCTTTTTAGTCAGCTTAAGCGGACTGGATGTTGACTGCGCTGGTCTTGCCGCGGCGGTCGGTTTCCAGTTCGTAGGTCACGCGCTGATCGCGATCGAGGCCCATCATGCCGGCGGCCTGGACCGCGCTGATGTGCACGAACGCGTCGTTTCCGCCGCCATCCGGGGAAATGAAGCCATAGCCTTTGTCGCTGTTGAAGAACTTTACGGTTCCGGTGGTCATGAGATTTTTTCCTTCTGAGGCGAACCGCCAATCGGCTTGCCGAAGCTCAAGAGGCGAGAGAGAAGGAAAAAGGGCCGCAAAGCGCCAAAGACCGTCAATTTGCGACTAGTAGCAGACCCTTACATAGGGGACGGGCCGCGAAATAGCAAATGAAGCGCCGCCGCGCCCCACTTAGCCCGCCGCCAGTAG
>DASVUO010000014.1:0-5365 GCA_036386995.1 Allosphingosinicella sp.
GCCTGGCTGATCGTGTTGGCGCTGAACGTGTTGGTGGAGACGATGTCGGAGCCCGCGTCGAGATAGGCGCGGGTGATCGCATCGACCACGTCGGGGCGGGTCAGCGCCAGGATGTCGTTATTGCCCTTCTGGTCCTTGGGCAGATCGTAGGCGCCGCGGTAGTCGGCCTCGACCAGCTTGCGGTTCTGGATCTCGGTTCCGAAGGCGCCGTCGGTGACGAGGATGCGGCTTGCGGCGGCGGCCTGGAGGCGTTGACGAGCGTCGCTCATGCGGCCTGCTCCTGCTGATGGTTCTGGGGACGGAGGCCGAGCAGGTGGCAGATGGCGTAGGCCAGCTCGGCCCGGTTCAGCGTGTAGAAGTGGAAGTGGCGGATGCCGCCGGCGTAAAGCTGGCCGCACAGCTCGGCCGCAACGGTGGCGGCGACGAGCTGGCGGGCGGCGGGGAGGTTGTCGAGCCCTTCGAACAGGTCGTCCATCCAGCGCGGGATCGCCGCGCCGCAGGAGGCGGCGAACTTGCGGGTCTGCGCGACGTTGGAGACCGGCAGGATACCCGGCACGATCTCGGCGGTGATCCCCGCCGCCGCCGCCGCGTCGCGGAAGCGGAGGAAGTTTTCCGGCGCGAAGAAGAATTGCGTGATCGCCCGGTCGGCGCCCGCATCGATCTTGCGCTTGAGGTTGTCGAGGTCGGTCTGCGCGCAGCTCGCTTCCGGGTGGACCTCCGGATAGGCCGCGACCGAAATTTCGAACGGCGCGACCTTCTTGAGACCGGAGACGAGATCGGCAGCGCTGGCATAGCCTTGCGGATGCGGCGCGAAGGGCGTGCCGGGCACCGGCGGGTCGCCGCGCAGGGCGACGATGTGGCGAACGCCCGCCGCCCAATAGTCCCGCGCCACCTGGTCGATTTCCTCGCGGCTGGCTTCGACGCAGGTGAGGTGCGCGGCGGCGGCGAGGCTGGTTTCGCGGGCGATCCGCTCCACGGTGGCGTGAGTGCGCTCGCGGGTCGACCCGCCGGCGCCGTAGGTGACGGACACGAAGCGGGGGGCGAGCGGCTCAAGCGTCTTAACGCTCTCCCACAAGGTCGCTTCCATCTTCTCCGTTTTTGGCGGGAAGAATTCGAAGCTGACTTCGATGTCGCCGGCGACGTTTTCGAACAACGGCTGGCGCCAGGAGGCGAGGTCGGGGGCGAGCGTGCTCATGCCACAACTTTCAATTGAGTTTCGGGCAAGCCCTTGGGCAATTTCGCGTGTGGCCGTTCGCCGGCCCAAATGGTGACGGTGAGTTCACCGCCTTCGAGATGCTCGACGACGCGGCCCTCCAGCCCTGCGCCTTCGAGGTACTTCAGCATCACGTCGTCCGCGAAGCCCAAGCGGGCATGGGCATCGCGGCTGCGCAGCTCCTCGCGCTCGTGCGGCGCGAAGTCGGCAATCAGCAGGCGTCCGCCGGGACTGAGCAGGCGGGCGGCCTCGGCAACGGCAGCGGCGGGCTGCTGCGCGTAGTGAAGCACCTGGTGGATGATCACCGTGTCGGCGCCGCCGGTGGGAAGCGGGAGCGAATACATGTCGCCCTGCCGCAACTCGGCGCGGGAGAGGCCGGCTTCGGCGAGCTTCACGCGGGCGAGGCGGAGCATCTCGGGGGAGCGATCGACGCCGAGCGCATGGTCGGCCGCGGCGCCGAACAGGGCGATCATCCGGCCGGTGCCGGTGCCGATGTCCACCAGCCGCCCAACCGGCCGGTCGGCAAGCGCGCGGCCGATCGCGGCTTCGACGTCGCTTTCGGCGATGTGCAGCGAGCGGATTTCGTCCCAGTCGCTGGCATGGGCGGCGAAATAGCGTTCGGCGGCGGCGGCGCGGTCGGCGCGAACGGCGGCGAGGCGGGCGGCGTCGGCGACCTGCCACGGGTCCTCACCGTCTAGCTCGGCCCATGCATCGAGCGCAGCGAACAGCGGTCCCACCCGCGCCTTCTCGCCGAGGCTGAGGAACACCCAGCTTCCTTCCTTGCGGCGCTCGGCAAGGCCGGCGTCGATCAGGATCTTGACGTGGCGCGACACGCGCGGCTGGCTTTGGCCGAGCACTTGCGCAAGCTCGCCGACCGACAATTCCATCGCCCGCAGCAGCGCAAGAATGCGCAGCCGCGTCGAATCGGCGAGGGAGCGGAAAATGTCGCCAGCGGTCGGCATAGATAAGGATATAAAGATATCTTTATATGCCGGTCAAGGAGAATGGCCTTTGGAGAGCCAAGAGCCGCTTGAACCGGCTCCGTAATGTGTCATGATGCCCGCTCCTGGGGAGGGCATCGATGTTTGGGCGAGGGCAAAAGGCGCAAGGCACGGAAGGCGGCAAATTCTCCTTCATCGGCCCGGAGGTGACGGTCACCGGCGACGTGGAGACGAGCGGCCGCCTACACCTCGACGGCAAGGTCACCGGCGACATCCGCTGCGACGTCCTGACGCAGGGGGCAAGCGGCGTCGTTCATGGCAATATCACCGCGGGCGAGGCGCGGCTGGCCGGCCTGGTCGACGGCGCGGTTGAAGCGGGAAGCCTTCACCTCGAGGCAAGCGCCCGCGTCACCGGCGACGTCCTCTACGAAGCCCTCGGAATCGTCACCGGAGCCGAAGTGGAAGGCCGCTTCAAGCGCCGCCGCGGCGCCAATGACGGCGCGATTCACGCCCGCGCCGAAGCGGAGATCGCGAAGCCACCGCGTGCGCCGCGCATCAAGGCTGCAACGCCCGCGCCCGCGGCAACCCCAGCGCCGTTGTTCGAAGTGCCGGCGGCCGAAGCGGCCGAATAGGAACCGCCGCGCGCGCGCCTTCGTTGCCCCCTCGAACATTTCGAGGAGCATCTCCCATGGCCAACAGTGACAGCAATATCGGCGGCCCGGCCGAATCCACGGACGGCGAAGGCGGCGCGCAGCGCGAGGGCGGCCTTTCCGAAACCGGAAGCGAAGCCCAGGGCGGAGCAAGCGCCACCGGCCAAGCCTCCACGGGCGCTTCCACCGCCGGCGGAACCGGCGGCGGGACCGCGGGCACCGGTGGCACGGACGTAGGCGCGGGAACCGGCACCGGCCCGGGCGCTGCCGGCGTTTCGCACGGCGGCGGGAACGATGCCGAAGGCTCGGCGGTGGGTAGCGGCGCTTCCCAAAGCGCCGGCGAAGGCGCGGGTCAGGACCTGGCTAACCGGCTCGGCGGTCACGGGGAAGACAATCAAGCAACCGGCGCCGGCATGACGGGCGCAGGCTCCGCCACCGGCGACGCAAGCCAGATGCGCAGCGAAGGCAGCGGCGCCGCGGGCGGCGGCCTTGGCGGCGTGGATGCGGGATCGCCAGGCGGCATGGGCGGAACCCGCGGCTCGGGCGGCACCGGCGGCAGCGGCCGTCCTCCCGGCGGCGTCAGCCCCGTGCAGATCGAGCAGGCAACACGCGGCGACGTAAGCGAGGAGGATTGAAGCCTTAGCGCTTCGTCAACCAAGGCCGGTGAGGCGGCGTAAACCCGCGCCTGCCACTCTCTCTTCATGGGAGAGGGAACGCACAGGCTCGGGAGGATCGCGGCGGTGGCGGCCTTGTGTGCGGCCGCGCCGGTGCTGATCGGAAGCACCGGCCGCCTCACCAGCCTCGACGAGCGCCTGCTCGCCGCGCACAATCGCGAACGCAGCGGCGCCGGCCTCCCCGCGATGCGCTGGGATCCCTCGCTTGCCGCCGATGCCGCCGAATGGGGCGAGGAGCTCGCCGCCGTCGACGACATCGAGCATTCGCCGGATGATCCCGAGGACCCCGAGCCGCAGGGCGAGAACCTCTGGCTCGGCACCAGCGGCTATTTCACGCCGGAGCAAATGGTCGGCATGTGGGCAGAGGAAAAGCGCCATTTCGTGCCCCGCCCGATCCCCTACAGCAGCCGCACCGGCAACTTCGACGATGTCGGCCACTACACCCAGCTGATGTGGCGCGAGACGGGGAAGGTCGGCTGCGCGCTTGCGAAGGGGCAGGAGAACGAGATCCTCGTCTGCCGCTACTCCGCCGCTGGCAATGTCGAGGGCGAGCAGGCGTTCTAAGCGCCTTTCCAGCTTGACTTTCCCGCCGCAATGGGCTTTTGGCGGCGCACGTGCGGCGGGGTTGTTCCCGCCGTTCTTTTTGGGTTTGGGCCGTCCCCATCTGGCGGCCCGGCCGGAATTACCTGAAACGGATCCCGGACGAACGAAGGAAATGAACCATGCGTCACCGCGTCGCCGGCCGCAAGCTGCAGCGTACCTCCAGCCACCGCGCAGCCCTGTTCCGCAACCTGGCCGCCGCCCTCATCAAGCATGAGCAGATCACCACCACCGTGGCCAAGGCGAAGGAGCTTCGCCCCTATACGGAGAAGCTGATCACGCTCGCCAAGAAGGGGGGCCTTTCGAACCGCCGCCTGGCGCATGCCCGCCTGCTCGACGAGACCCAGCTCACCAAGCTGTTCGACACGATCGCGCCGCGCTACGCCGATCGCAACGGCGGCTACACCCGCATCATCAAGGCCGGCATCCGCGCTTCCGACGCCGCTCCGATGGCGATCATCGAGCTGGTCGATCGCGACGTTTCCGCCAAGGGCCAGGATTCGGGCCCGGTGATGAGCGACGAAGAGTTTGACGAAGCCGCCTGAGGCGCTTCCCGACCTCGACCGATTTTAGGAAAGGGCCTCCCGCTGCGGGGGCCCTTTTCTTTTGCGCGGCCTAGTCAGGCGGAGAGGGGCGGGAAAATACCCCGCCGCGGAAGGGGGAGGACCACGGCGGGGCTTTTCAGGCGCGGATCAAAGGGGGAGATCCGGCCGGGCCGCCGGGAGAGTGCGGCCGCTCCTTACATGGGTGTAAGCGCCGGGTTTTAAAGAGGTTTGTCCTCGAAATCAGGTGCTTACCGAAGCGGCCGGAGCGTCAAGGGGAGCCATGCGGCATCTGGTGCATTTTACATGATCCAGCCGAAGAGACTCATCCCATGGCCAATGTCGCACCTCCCCTTTTTCTGCGCTCCGGCACCGTCGGCCGCGCCGACGAACTCGCGCCGGCCCTGCACGAGGCGTTCGGCACCCGGCAGGACCGCTTCCCGCTCTGGCTTGAGCAGCTGCTCGCCGCCCTGAAGCTGCGCTAGCCGCCCGCCCAGCGCCTCCTCAGCCGGTGATCTTGGAGCCGAGCGGCTTGGTCGCCGGGCCGTGGATCACTTCGCCCGACAATTCGAAGCGCGAGCCGTGGCAGGGGCAATCCCAGGTTCGGTCGGTGGCGTTCCAGCCGACCAGGCAGCCCATGTGGGTGCAGACCGCCGACACCGCGTGGACGCAGCCGGTCTCGTCCTTGAACGCGGCGACATTCTCCCCGTCCACCTTCATGATCGCCGCCTGGCCGGGCTCCAGC
>DASVUO010000015.1:0-3629 GCA_036386995.1 Allosphingosinicella sp.
AAGGCTCCTCCGTCGGCCTGTACGCTTATCCGGTGCTGCAGGCGGCGGACGTCCTCCTATACCAGGCGACCCACGTACCGGTGGGCGAGGACCAGAAGCAGCATATCGAGCTGATCCGCGACATCGCCACCAAGTTCAACACCGACTATCGCGAGATCTTCGCGCTCCCCGAGCCGCAGATCGCCGCCGAAGGGGCGCGGATCATGAGCCTGCGCGACGGCAGCGCGAAGATGTCGAAGTCGGATCCGTCGGACATGAGCCGGATCAACCTGACCGACGACACCGATCTGATCGTGCAGAAGATTCGCAAGGCGAAGACGGACGCCGAGCCGCTGCCGGAAAGCATGGACGGCCTCGCTGGCCGCGCCGAAGCGCGCAACCTCGTCACCATCTATTCGGTGCTTGCCGACGAGCCGGCGCAGGCGGTGCTGTCGCGCTTCGCCGGCCAGGGCTTCGGCGCGTTCAAGCCGGCACTCGCCGATCTGCTGGTGGAGACGATGCGGCCGATCAAGAGCCGTCTCGATGCGCTCCGCGGCGATCCAGCCGAGCTCGACTCGATCCTGGAGCGCGGCGCGGACAAAGCAGCGGCGATCGCGAAGCCGACGCTCGACGCGGCCTACGACGCGGTGGGGCTCAGGCGGAGGGGCTGACGGCCCCTCGCACGCGCGCACAATTCGTCTTTCTTCAGCAACCGTTCAGCGGCTTGGTGGAATCGGGAACAGCGTCTATATAGCTGACTATTCTCCCTTTTTCGAAAGGCTGCGTACCGATGTCCCTGTCCAAGAAGATCCTGAAGCTTGCCGCCCCCGCCGCGCTGCTCGCGCTCAGCGCCTGCGCCACCGGCTTCCCGGCGCAGGTGTCGCGCTACCAGGCGATGCCCGCGCCGCAAGGCCAGAGCTTTGTTATCGAGTCCGCCGATCCGGAAGACCGCGGCGGGCTCGAATTCTCGCAATATGCCGAACTCGTCCGGCGCCACCTCCTCGCCCAAGGCTATAGCGAAGCGCCGTCGCGCTCCGCCGCCACTCTCGTGGTCGCGGTCGATTACGGCGTCGACGACGGCAAGCAGCAGGTCGTCTCGCGTCCCGGCTTCTCCCGCTTCGGCTGGGGCGCCTGGGGTCCGTACCGCCCGCGCTTTTCGCGCTTCGGCGGCTATTACGGGCGCCGCAGCCCCTTCTATTACGGCTGGAACGATCCGCTTTGGTACTCGCCGTTTGGCGGCGGCTATGAGGATATCGACGTCTACACCGTCTACACCAGCTTCCTCGACCTCGACATCCGCCGCGCCGCCGACAACCAGTCGGTGTTCGAAGGCACGGCTCGCGCCCGTTCGCGCACCGACGATCTGAGGACTCTGGTCCCCAACCTCGTTGAAGCGATGTTCACCGGTTTCCCGGGCAATTCGGGCGAGCAGGTGCGGATCACCGTTCCGCCGCCGCCGCGCGACCGGTAAAACTTATCGTCCGAAAGTGGTACTTTCGGCCGGTTTAGAGACAAAGAAGGGAGGACCGGGTGGCCGGTTCTCCCTTTTTGTATGGGCGTTCAACGGGCGTTCACCGGCCGGGGCCGAGCCTGGCTCGGCAGGGGATTAGGGGTTCAAGGGAGGAATGATGCGGAAATTTGGATGGGCGGCCGGTGCGGCCGCGCTGGCGCTGTGCGTTGCGGTTTCGGCCCAGGCGCAAACCAGCGACAGCGATCAGGTTCAGGAAATCGTCGTCACCGGCCGGAAGAGCGGCGTGCCGATGTGGACGGTGCGCAGCGACACGACGACTTTGGTGCTGGTCGGCACGATCGAGGGTGTCTCCAAGACGACCCAGTGGGATCCGGTGGCGCTTACCGAAACGCTGCGCAAAGCCGACCGGGTTTGGTTTCCCGAAATGCAGGGCTTCACCGCGTCCTTGTTCTCGGCGATCGGTTGGGTGGCGAAATACAATGCAATGGGCAGCCTGCCCAAAGGGGAGAGCCTGAGCCAGTTCGCCAGCCCGTCGGATATGCAGCGCCTGGCGGCCTTGTCGGCGCGCAAGATGGCGCGCAGCGACTATGACCGGCGCCACCCGCTCCATTTGTCGCGCGACCTTCAGGACCGCGCCAAGGGCGACATCGACTTCGGCCAGTCGGCAGCGACGTACGTCCGCCGGGCGGTGAGCAAGTATAAGCTCAACATGGTGCCAATCCCCAGGTCGAAGGCGAAGCCCCTCGTGAAGGATCTGTTCGCCTCCATGCCGGCCGACCATCTGCCCTGCCTGAAGGCGTCCATTGCCGTCGCGGAAGCAGGCCCAGCGGCCGTGCAGGCGCGTTCCGATGCCTGGGCGAGCCGGCGGGTGCAAGACGTGCTCAATTCGCCCGCGCAGGCCCCTTACGAGCAATGCTGGCCGTCCGAGCTGATCTCCAACGCCGGCCCGGATTTGACCTCGGAACTCACGGCGCTTCTGGCCGAGCCGAAGGTTACGCTGGCGGTGCTGAGCCTGAGGACGCTTGCGGGTAAGGATGCCATCCTCGACCGCCTCGAAGCGGCCGGGTACGACATCCAGGGACCAAGCTGGAAGTAAGCGAAGGTGGCGCCGGTTGGTCCCGGCGCCCCTAGCGGCGGATCAGCAGCACGCCGGCGAGGATCGCCGCGGCACCAAGGAGGCGGCTGGCATCGATCGGCCGCCTCTCCAGGCCAAGCGCGCCGAACTGATCCAGAAGCAAAGCCATGCCGAGCTGCCCGGCGATCAGCAGAGCGATGAAGTATGCAAGGCCAATTCGGGGCGCGGCGAAGGCAGCGGCGGCGACGAAGAAAGCGCCGTAGAGGCCGCCCACCCAGGCGTGGGGCGGAAGCGCCCGCATCGCCGCAGCGTTCGGCCGGACGCCGAGTGCCAGCGCAAAGACCAGCAAGGCCGCAGTGCCGACGGCGAAGCTCACCAATGCAGCGTTGACCGGGGAGTTCACCGCCCGCGACAGCATGGCGTTGGTCGGCGTCTGCAGCGCCGCGCAGGCGCCGCTGATCAGCGCGGCAAGGATTGCGAGGGCAACGACCGGATTGGCCGGCACGCCTCCCGGCTCAGCCTTCGAGCTGGCGGGTAAGCAAGCGGATGTCGGAGTCGAGCTCCGGATCCTGCGCGCGCAATTTCTCGATCTGGCGAACCGCGTGGATCACTGTGGTGTGATCGCGCCCGCCGAAGCGGCGGCCGATCTCCGGCAGGCTGCGCGGGGTCAGCTGCTTCGACAGGTACATGGCGACCTGGCGCGGACGGGCGACTTCGCGCGAGCGGCGGGCCGAGGTCATCTCCGCCTTGCGAATGCGGAAATGCTCGGAGACGCGGGTCTGGATTTCGTCGATCGAGATGCGGCGCTGGTTGGCACGCAGGGTCGAGGCCAGCACTTCGGTGACGAAGTCGAGGTCGATCGGCCGGTTCTGCATCGCCGCATAAGCGGCGATCCGGTTCAGAGCGCCTTCGAGTTCGCGGACGTTGGAGCTGATCCTTTTGGCGAGGAACATTACCACTTCTTCGGGCACCTGAACGTCCGGAAGCGCTTCCAGCTTCTTAAGGATGATGTTCAAGCGAAGCTCGAGATCGGCCTGGTTGATGTCGGCGACCAGGCCCCAGGAGAGGCGCGACAGGATGCGCGGCTCGATCCCGTCGAGGTCC
>DASVUO010000016.1:0-7911 GCA_036386995.1 Allosphingosinicella sp.
TCCCGACTTGGACGATGTGATCGGCGTCTGGAGCCCGAGCGGGTCCGGCGCTTGACCGCCCCGCCGTATTAGTACAGTACAGCAGTATGAGTGAAGAACGTCCCGTCTACCTCCGCTTGCGCGACACGATCGCGGCGATGATTCTTGAAGGCAAAGTGCGCGAAGGCGACCCTCTCCCTTCCGTGCGCAGCCTCGCCGCCGAGCATGGCGCCAATCCGCTCACCGTCGCGAAGGCCTATCAGATGTTCCAGGACGAGGGCCTGGTGGTGGTCCGCCGCGGCGTCGGCATGTTCGTTGCCGAAGGCGCGGCCGAACGGCTGCTCGGCACCGAACGCCGCGAATTCCTTGAGCAGCGCTGGCCGACGGTGGTTGCCCAGATCCGGCGCCTCGGCCTCGACGCGGAAGAACTGCTCGACCGCGCCCTCGCCTGAGCGGTTCGGGCGCCGCGGGCACCTGATCGGGCGCGCACCCGCCTTTCGGAAGTGTTAGGGTGCGGCGATGAAAACCTTGAGAACCCTGCTCGTCACCCTCGCCCTCGCTGCGTGCGGGTCGAGCGAAGTGCAATCCGAAGCCGCGCCGCGCGGCGCGCGCCAGGAAGTGGCGGTGTTCGCCGGCGGCTGCTTCTGGTGCACCGAAGCGGACTTCGAAAAGATGCCGGGCGTGCTGTCCGCCGCCTCCGGCTACACCGGCGGCCGCATCGATAGCCCGACCTACAAGCAGGTCTCCGCGGGCGGCACCGGCCATTATGAAGCGGTGCGCATCGTCTACGATCCCACGAAGGTCAGCTTCGCCGCACTGGTACGTCATTATTTCCGAACGGTGGATCCGACGGATGGCGGCGGCCAGTTCTGCGACCGCGGCGACAGCTACCGCACCGCCATCTTCGCGGTCGGTGCCGGACAGCGCCAGCAGGCGCTTGCGGCCAAGGCGGAGGCGGAGCGCGTCCTGAAGCGCAAGCTTGCGACGCCGGTGCTTGCCGCCGGCCGCTTCTGGTTCGCCGAGGATTACCACCAGGATTATTATAAAAAGAACCCGATCCGCTACAGCTATTATCGAAGCCGCTGCGGCCGGGACGACCGCCTCAAAGAGGTTTGGGGCGCGCAGGCGGGGAAGTAAGCCGCACTGTTCCGCGGTGTTCGCCTGACGCCGAGTAACGGCGCGGTCTTCAGCACGGCTGCCGGCCGTGGAGATACGCACAGCGCCCGATAAGCTTTCGCCAAATCAAAGCACGTTTCGAGTTGAATCCGGCTGTGCCGCTTCGCCTTTGGGGCGGGCCGGCTGCCCCTACCGCCTCGCCGCACCCTCCAAAGCAACAGCCGCCGGGGAAACCCCGACGGCTGCGCTTTAGACGGTCGCGAAGTGCAGTCGCTTAGAAGCCGGCGCGAACGCTGGCGAAGAAGCGGCGGCCCAGATAATCGTAATAGCTTGCCAACGTCGGAACCTGGCCGAAGCCGCTGATCGGCGTACCGACGCTGGATACCCGCGGCGGCTTCTTGTCGAACAGGTTCGACACGCCGACCAGGAAGGTGAACTTGTCGTTCACTCTGATGTCCGCCGACAGGCTGTGATAGGCCACGCGCGGGAGCTTGTAGACCGGGCAGTATGGGCCGCCACGAAGGGCATATGCCGCGGCGGTTGCAAGGCAATTGTCAGCGGTCAGGTTCGTTCCGCCAACATCCTGAAGGTCCTCGAAGTTGTTGGTGCCGGCGATTACCTGCAGACCATAGGTGATCGTGAACGGCTTCATGGCCCAGCTGACGTTGAGATCGCCAACCCACTTCGGATCGCCAACTTCACCATTGAAGCTCTCGGTGACACCTTGGAAGAGGGTGAACCGATCCTTCAGCTGGTAGGTCACCTGGCCAAGCAGCGACAGCGATCCGTAGCGTCCCAGATCCTGACGGAGGCGGGCGGTCACGTCGATGCTCTTGTTATGCTGCTCATCGATGTTCAGGAACGGATCCCGAACCTGGGCAATTGCAAAAGGACTGGTGCCCGTCGAAGGATTGCGGGTGATGAGGTCGCAAAGCGGCTCGGTCGCAAAATTGTCGGAGGTGTAGCAGCCGGCCAAAATGCTCCCTGCACCCAGCTGGGTGACCTGGTTGGAAACCTTGATGTCGATGTAGTCGACAACCAGGCTGAACGACGCGTCGTTCCACAACCAGCCGCTCGGCGTGAAGATCACGCTGGCGGTGAGCGCCTTCGAGGTTTCCGGATCCAGCAGGCCGACACCGCCCTGCGAGAACGTCTCGAAGCTGGAGCCGCCCCCCGCGAACGTCGGTGAGATGCCGAGAGAGGCGCAGTTCGCCTTCAGCGTCGCATTCTCCGACTGGCCGTAGCGGATGCAAGGATCGGAACTCTGTCCGAGGAACCCGGTCTCGTTGGCAAGGAACTGTTCGTACAGTGCGGGCGAACGGAACGAGGTTCCGTAGGTTGAGCGCAACCGCAGGAAATCGACGACCTGCCAGTTCAAACCAAGCTTGTACGTCCAATTGCCCTTGTCGCTGTCGCTCGCCCCGTCCTGACGCTCGGCGTAGGTGTTGGTGACACGGGCAGCACCGCTGAACGTCAGCGATTGGATGCCCGGGATATCCTTCAACAACGGGATTTCGATTTCGCCGAAACCTTCAACCGTGCGCTGAAAGCCTGCGGTGATCCCCGAGCCGGTGCTGGCGAACAGGTTGTTCTGAAGGGTTGCCTCACCCGGAGTGTCGTTGATCGAATCCCGCCGCCAGGTTCCGCCAAGCGCCATCTTCACGGCGCCCGCCGGAAGACGGAAGAGGTCGCCGCCGAAGCTCAGTTCGGCGTTGGTCTGCTTGTACAGCGTGTTGCCGCGGTCGATGCCGAACAGGAACGCCTGCTCGGCGGGCGTGAAGTCGCCGCGAAGAACGCGGGGGTCCGTGTAGTTGATGTCGATGCAGGGGACGCCCCGGATCGCCGTCTTCGTGCCGGCGCAAAGGTCGGTGCGGAGTTCCGCAACGCCGAACTCGATCGCATCGCGGAAGATGATCTGGCGCGCATAATCGCCATCCGACCGGCTGTGCTGGACGTAGAAGTCCGCAAAGCCGTTGGTGAGGATGTTGTCGAGATTAGCCCGCAAGCCGGCAACGCCGCGGTAATAGTTCACGTTGGTGCTGGAATCGAACGGCGCGTAGATTACCGGCTGAATCAAGTTGGCGCCGGTGAAGCCCTTGTTGAGAGGATCACCCGTCGCATTGGGGTCGCAGGTCGAACCATCGCAGAAGAAATACGGCAGGTAATAGCCGCCACCGTAGATTTGGGTGTAGATGGTCGCTGCGTTGCCAGGGAACTGATTGAAGAACAACTGGCGCGACGAGTCCGTCCTGGTCTTGCGGTTGTTGTAAAGACCTTCGAAATACAGATCGATGCGGTCGGTCAATTCATAGCCCGCTTCGGCGAACACGGTGAAACGCTTCGTATCCGGGATCACCGAATCCCCCAGAACGCGCGCGTCGAACGTGTTTTGAATAGCAAGACCTGTGGCATTGAACCCGCCCACCGGAATGAAGCCGGCCGGAGCGCCGAACTGCGTGATGTTGGCGGGCGGATTCAAGATGCCGTTCACGTATTGGCCCAGACCGCCGCGGTCGAACTGAACGGCGCCGATCGGCCGGCGGGTCGTTCCGCCGGTTGAGTTGGGAACCAGAGGCCCGAGAAGGTTGTCGCCGTTCATCAGGCCGAAGTCGCTGATCAGGATCACGTCGTTCAGGAACGACCCGCAATAAGGCCGGCCGGTGCGGGGATCGATCGGATCCGAGCGCTGGCCCGACTGGTTCGTCACGAACTCCTCCTCGCAGCCGAGGAAGCTGCGGTCGCCGCGCTCGAGTTCGCGCTGGCGCTGGTAGTTCACGCCAATCATCGCGTGCCCACGATCGCCGAGGCGAAGCCCGTAGCTTCCGGAGACGTTATACTGCTCCCCGCCATGTCCGCCGGGGATGGAGACAAAGGCGCGCGCATCGAAGCCGCGCTGATTCTTCTTGGTGATCAGGTTGACGACGCCGGCAACGGCGTCTGAACCGTAAACCGAGGAGGCACCAGTCTTGAGGATGTCCACGGACTGGATGACGTCCGTCGGAATCACGTTGAGATCGAAGGAGGAAACGCCGCCGCGAACGCCTGCGGGGCCGGCGCGACGGCCGTTCAGGAGAACCAGGGTGCGGTTCGCGCCGAGGCCTCGCAGCGAAACCGTCTGAACGCCCTCGCCGCCGTTGATCACGAAGTTGGTCGAGAGGGTCGACGTGATCTGAGTCGAGCCGGCCGCGATCGGCGAGCTTTGCAGAACTTCGGCGGTGGAGAACCGGCCTTCGCGCGCCTCCGCGGAAGGATCGATGATGGTCACCGGATCAACGCTGGACCGTTCATCGGGTCGGCGCAACCTGGAGCCGGTCACAACGATCGGGCCCTGCTCTTCCTGAACGCCCTCGGCCGAGGCGGGAGCACCGGTCGGAACATCGGCCTGGCTGCCGGAGGTTGCCTGCGGGTCCGCTGCTTCCGCCGAATCGGCGCAGGACTGGCGGGCGGCTTCATCGGCGATGGCCGAGCAATCCTGGGTTGCGGGGCCCTGCCCGGCACCAGTGGTCTGGGCCGCGGCCGGTGCGGCGGCGAGTGCCAATACGGAAACAGTGCAAGAAAGCGCGAGAGTCACGGGTAAACGGCGCATGGGCTCATTCCATCCAATAAAATTAGGTAGATGATCCATACCCTTACCTTCTGAAAAGGGAACGACCGGGGCAGGCCGGAAAAGCGTTTCCCGTCCCTGCTGTTGCAACATCGCCACAGTTCCCACCGTGCGATCCTGATGCCGAAGTAGCGCCACCGGCGCCGCTGCCTGGCCAGGGGTGCCGGACGCATGTCGCTTGCTTGTTACCGGCTGGCGCCGCCGAAGCCCTTTTCGTAAAGCCGGTCCACCATGTCAGATCCGAAAACGCAAACTCCCCTGGCCGCGCCCGCGTCTCCGCGGCAAGGAAGCTATGAAGAAGCCTTGGCCAATGGCCGCCGCCTTCTTCGCGACGATCCCGCCGCAGCGCTTCGCCAGGCGGAGGATTTGGTGCGGGTTGCGAAAGACGCGCGCGCCTTCCGGCTGGCCGGGGCGGCGTGCCGGGCGTTGGGGATGACCGAAGACGCGCAAGGGGCGGAGCTTGGCGGCATCCAGGCCAGTCTCTCCCAGCCCGAGCTGCGCAAAGCGGCGGAGCAACAAGCCGAGGGGAGAAGCGCGGAGTCTCGCCAGACCGCCGAGTCTTTTTTGCGCAGGGAGCCGGACGATCTTCTGGCCCTTACCCTCTCCGCCGAAGCGTCGATCAGCTTGTGGGATTTTCCACCAGCCGAGCAGAAGCTGCGCACGGTTCTGCAGCGCGCGCCCAATTTCCTGCGGGCGGTGATGCTGCTTGCCACCGCCCTTGCAAGGCAGGTCCGGATGCGGGACGCGATCGCCGTCCTCGAGCCCTTCGTGACGCGCAAGCCGGACAACATCCCCGCGCTTAATCATCTGGCGCAGCTTCGATCCGAAGTCGGCGATGTTGAAGAAGCAATTGCGATGTACGAGAGGTTGATCGCTCTCGACGACCGGCTCGAGCGGCGGATCAACCTTGCGCAATTCTACCGCATCGCCGGCCGCCGCGACCAGGCAATCGGCTCCTTCCGCAACGCATTGGCAACCGACCCGGTCAACGGTTCGGCGTGGTGGAGCCTGGCGAACTATTATCCCGACGAACTGGGCGAGCCCGATCACCAGGCAATTCGGGAAGCGCTTCCCAAGCGAAAGGGAGATCGTGAGGAAGGCGCACTGCACCTTGCGCTCGGACTGCTGGCCGACCGGCGGGGCGAGCATGATGTTGCAATGGAACACTTCCTCGCGGGGAAGAAGATCCGGTTGGCAAACCAGCCCTACGATCCTCAGCCGGTCACCGAGGCGGTGAACAGCGTCATCGATCTGATCACCCCCGAATATCTTGAAAAGCGGGGGGACATCGGCCGGCACGACCCGTCACCGATCTTTGTCCTGGGAATGCCGCGGTCCGGCACCACTTTGGTGGAGCGGATCCTGGGTGGACACAGCGCGATCGAGGGCACTGGTGAACTCCAAACCGTGCCGCGGCTGGCGGAAATTGCCCGCCACCAAGCGTCGGACCCCGAAAACTACGCCGGCATGCTTGCCGCGCTGCCCGACAAGGCGTTTTCCGAGCTTGGCGAGCGTTATATCCAGGCGTCGCACGATTACCGGCGGACCGGCAAACCGCGTTTCATCGACAAGAACAATCTGAACTGGCTTCAGATCGGCCTGATCCTGCTGATGCTTCCGGACGCCAAGATCATCGACATCCGCCGCGACGCGGTCGACTGCTGCTGGGCCAATTTCAAGATGCTGTTCGCCGAAGGCTATCCGGCTGCCAACGATCTGCGCCACGTCGGCCGTTTCTACAGCGACTATGTTCGGCTGGTGGATGCAATGAAGCAAGCAGCGCCGGACCGGATCATCACCGTGCGCTACGAGGACGTGGTTGCGGACATTGCCGGGCAGACCCGCGGCATGCTGAACTTTCTTGGCCTCCAATACGAACCCGAATGCATCGAATTCCACCGGGCAAGGGGCGCCGTGGCGACCGCAAGCAGCGAGCAGGTTCGCCGGCCGCTGAACCGGAAGGGGTTGGGTTCGGCTACGCCTTACCGGCCATGGCTGGGCCCGCTCCTCGATAAACTGGGGCCGCTCGCGGAGACCGACGGCAGCTGATCTTGTCGTGCCGCCCTGGGAAACACCCGCTCCAGATTGGCACATCGAGTCCGGTCATCCGGACTCGCAGCGCCTCACCCCCTCCGCGCGGGGAGCGTATTGACCGTAATCACGCGGCCCGGCACTAACCCTATGTTAAGTCGTTGCAGCGAAGGTCGAATAGTCAGGAGACGACCCGTTCATGCTGCAACTCGTGCTTACGGTGAGCGCCGCTACGGCGGCAATGTCCCAGGGATCTTTCGAGATCCGTGGCTACGTTCCGCCCAAATGCTATTCCGGGTCCACGACAATATCGTCCGACGGCGAACTCAAGTCCCAGGGCACAAGCTGTACAATTTCCGCGGTCAGCGAGATCAAGACCGCGTCGGGCGAAACACAGGCGCTAAGAGTAACCGTCACTCCGCGCTGAGCCGGGCAAGTCACCGCCCCTCAGCAACCCTCCGCCCCCCTTCGCGTTGCACACAGCGAATATCTCGTTAAGCGTGAGCTCGTCCCACGTAGGGGATGATTTCGAACGAGAGCAATGACCAAGGTCCTTTTAGCCGACGACGACCCGCTGACGCGCGAGGGGATCAAGCTACTGCTTTCGACTTCCTCCTACCAGGTGGTCGGCGAGGCGGAGAATGGCGCCGAAGCGCTTGAGCTCGTTCCCACAACCCGTCCGGACCTCCTTCTCCTCGATTTCGACATGCCGGAGCGCAGCGGCTTCGAGGTGCTTCGCACCCTTCGCGAGCGCGGCGACAAGCGCCCGGTGGTCCTGCTCACCGGGCGCATCCCCGACGAGCGAGTCTACCAGGCGCTTCAGGCGGGGCTGAACGGCCTCGTCATCAAGGCGATGGCGATGCGCCAGCTTCTCACCTGCCTCGACTCGGTGGTGGCCGGACGGCGCTGGATCGACCACGACATTCTGCAGCGGGCGATGGATTTCAGCCTCCACGCCCAGGATGCGGGCAATGCCGGCCCGCTCGCCGCGCTTAGCCAGCGCGAGCGTTCGGTCGCCGATCTGGTCGTGCGCGGCCTCAAGAACCGCGACATCGCGACCGAGCTCGGCATCGGCCAAGGCACGGTGAAGGTCCACCTCCACAACATCTTCGAGAAACTGGGCGTTACCACGCGCACAGAACTCGCGCTTCTGGTTTCGAAGGCCGACCCCGCCCACTGAG
>DASVUO010000017.1:0-3626 GCA_036386995.1 Allosphingosinicella sp.
TGTTCGCCGGGCTCGGCATGCGATCCCTGCGCTACCCGGCCCTGTGGGAGCGGATTTCGCCCGACAGCCCCGAACAGCGTGACTTCCGGTGGACCGACGAGCGGTTCGCCGAGCTCCGGCGCCTCGGCATCAACCCGATCGTCACGCTCTGCCACCACGGCAGCGGTCCGCATTATACCAGCCTCATCGAAGACAGCTTCGCGCCAGGCCTCGCCGACCATGCCGCTGCCGTCGCCGCCCGATACCCGTGGGTACGCGACTGGACCCCGGTGAACGAGAACCTCACCACCGCGCGTTTCAGTGCTCTCTATGGCTATTGGTATCCGCATACCAAGGATGAGCGGCTATTCTGGGTCGCCCTCCTGAACGAAATCGACGCCACCAGGCTGGCGATGCGGGAGATTCGCCGGATCAACCCGGAAGCACGGCTGATCCAGACGGATGATCTGGGCTATTGCCACGCGACGCCGCCCCTTCAATGCGATGCCGATTTCCAGAACGAGCGCCGGTGGGTCGGCTGGGATCTCCTGTGCGGGATGGTTGTTCCCGGGCACGCGCTTTGGGATCATATCGCGAGCTTCGGTCTTGCCGACCGGCTGCGGGTGATCGCCGACGATCCCTGCCCTCCGAATATCATCGGCATCAACCATTATCTGTCGAGCGAACGCCTGCGCGACCACAGGGTAGAGCTCTACCCCCACCGCTCCCTCGCCGACCGGGAGACTGGGAAGTGCTCCGGGCTCGAATTCGTTGACGTCGATGCGATCCGCAATCGCAAGGAGGGCGTTCTTGGCCTCCCGGCCCTGCTGCGGCAGGCGTGGGACCGCTATGGTCTGCCGATGGCGGTGACTGAATGCCATAACGGAGCCACGCGCGAGGAGCAGGTTCGCTGGTTCGTCGAGGTCTGGCAGGGGGTAGCCGAACTGCGAAATGCCGGCATCGACATCTGCGCCGTTACTGCCTGGTCGTTGCTCGGCTCCCACGATTGGAACCGCATGGTGACCCGCTTCATCGGTCACTACGAAACGGGCGTCTACGACTGCCGAACCGGCACGCCCCGCGCAACGCTGATGGAGCCGGTTCTCAGGCAACTTGCCGCCGGCGAGATGCCCGATCTTCCGTTTCTCGCATCGCCTGGTTGGTGGCATCGCAGCTCCCGCTTCATCGACGCCATCCCGGGGAGTGAGGCCAGCTTTGAGGTCGAGATCGGGACTCTCGGTGTATCCCCCCTGATGATCGTTGGAGATAACGGACCGCTCACCCGCCTTGCGGTTCGGGCGTGCGAGGTGCGCGGGCTGCAGTACGTCTGTTGCGGTCAGGAAGGCGGGGAATTGGTCACTGCCGCTCAACCCTGGGCGGTGCTGGACGTTCGCGACGGTAGCGAAGCATCGGAGCTCGTGGACGCTTGTGAGCGCCAAGGCGTCAGATGCGCGGTTGTCGCCAGCCTCACATCGAGACATCCGGCGCCCCAAGCGGATAACCTGCTGCTCGTTCGAACCGGCGCCGTTTATGCGCCGTGGGATCGCTCAACCCGAGCCGCGCGGATCCTCGATGCGCTCGATAGCGGACGGTCCATCGAGGTGGATGCCAGCCGGCTCTGGGATCGCGTCTACGGCCCGGACTTGATCGACGGCGTGCTCGACCTGCTGCTTGATGAGGTGGCTGGCGAAATCTGGTTCGTTCCCGGCGAGCGAATCAGTGAGGCTGAATTCGCGCGAGCTCTGGCGGAAGTCGCCGATCGGGACACCAGCCTGATCGAAGAAGTTGGGTCGCCGGTCGGGCCGCCCCTCTTCGCCTGGAGCGGCGAGGCATCCTACTTGCCGCCAGGCGAAACAACGCTGGAGCGCTTTGTTCGGGAGTGCAGAGCCGCCCGCTGCGAAGGGGATCTGGCGGTGCACCGGCGCGAAGATGAGGTCAGGCTCGAGGCGGCCGAATGAGCGCCCGCCGATAATCGCAAAAGGGAAGATCATGAAGCCCGAGGACGTACTCTATCACTCGCAACGAGCCGAACGCGAACTTCATCTCGGCCTTACCGCGCCGTCGATCTCGGTCGCGCGATCGCATCTCCAGCTCTCCTCATTGCACAAGAAGAAGGTTCTTGAGACCCGCGCCAGCGAGAGTCGCAAGTCACGGCCCCCCTGCATCGTCGGTTAATTGGTTTGCATCTGAATTTCGGCAATTTCGGGAGGTGGTAAATAGTATAGCTGCCGCCGCCGCTTAGCTACATGAGTCGCTGATGGTGCGCTCCCTGCTCCTGCTCCTCTTCGCGCTTTGGCTGGCGCCCGCCTCCGCGCAGCCGATTGATCGACAGGCGGAGCGCGAGATGATGGTTCTTTCCATCGCCAACTTATCGGAAATTGCGAGCCCGGCCGAAGGCCGCCGGCTAGACTCGCCCTGCTGCCGTTGAACTTTGTCCCGCTTACGCGACCCAGAGATTGACCCACGAGCCGATCCGGAGTCGCCCAAACGTTCGGCATCGACGATGCACATCAGGGCAGCCGTGTGCCGACTAGCGCTGTCTGTGCAATCGTTTTCGCGAGCGCGTACAAGGAGGGGGACGCGGGGCCGGGAAAGACTTCCCGGATAACCTTCGCGGTCACGCTGTCCAACTCGGACGGGCGTGGGTCGCGGCCCTCCACGATGCATCCCAGTAAATCGCGCGGAAATAGGTCCATGATCTATCAACTCTGAAAAGGGCCAAACACGCTGCAATCAGAAAGTTATGCACCTCCCGAGCTTCCGCCACATTCGCTTGCGTTAGTTGAGCTAAGCTATTGATCTTGCTCCCGCCACGCCTCAGCGACGCGCCAGCTATTGCCTTGCCTCAGAAGCGGAGAGCCGCTGAGACCTGCAGCAGGTTGCGAAGGCCCCGGTGCTCGTCCCACCGATGCAGGTAGGTGACGCCCAGCTGCAGATTGTTGTCTCCGGCAAGTGCGATCTGATGGGTCAGGTTCGGGCCAATGAAGTGGCCCTTGTCGAGCGGCTCGCGACGAAAGCCGCCCAGCTCCGCAACCTGACCCGACGCCTCGATGCCGACCCAGGTTGCAGTGCCTACTGCGCGTCTGCCCCGCGCCGCGTAGGCGATGAGGGCGCCCTCTTGCGCTCTCTCGTTAACGCGGCGGAGCATCAGGTTTCCCTGTGCCCACCAGTGCCGCGTTTTCTTCTCCGCGATCAGCCGCGCTTCGAGCCGCGCCAGCTCACCATCGCTGAGGTCAAGGCCGGCCTGAACCCACAGCCCGAGCCCGATCGGATCCTCCTCGGCATCGCTGAAGCGGAAGATGGCAATCGCGCTGTCGTAGTCGAAGTAGAGGCGGTCTTTCCTGACCAGCGGGCCGCTTCTGTAGCTGAGCTGGGTCTCTCCTCCGAGTGCCAGCCGATCCGTCACGCCATAGAACGACTGCCCCGAATGCTGCCGCTTGTCGCGGGTGCCGTTGGCCTTACCGGACTGGCCAACATACTCCAGCTCCAAATCGCCTCGGTCCGGTCCTAGTCCTTCGACCGTTTCGGCCTCCTGCGCGGCGGCGGGCAGTCCCGTCAGGAGCAGAACAGCGGTTGCGCATGGGGAAAGCCGCCGGAGGGAAAGCTTGGTTGCAACACGCATCCCTCTGGTCTCCTTCTTCTGTGTC
>DASVUO010000018.1:0-4499 GCA_036386995.1 Allosphingosinicella sp.
CACGAACCACACTCCCGCCGCCTCATAGGCCCGCCGCAGCCCCTCGATCAGCTCCGGCCGCACGTCCCGGTGGTGGCGCTCGAACCTCAGCACCGTCCGCCGGCTCACCCCCGCAGCCGCCGCCGCATCCTCCAGCGACCACTCAAGCGCCGCCCGCGCCATCCGCGACTGGGCAGGCAAAAACGCGGGACGTTCCAGATCAAGCCCCTTGGCGCAAACCTCGCCAGTCCCTTTCCAGGACCGGCAAACACCACGCGCGGCGTGTTGATGGAAGGCGAGGGGAGGGGAGCGCATGATCGCCTCGACCCCCGCTCGGGCCGCACAAGCAGGGTCTGCGCAATCTTCAAACGGCCATCATGCTAGGCCCGATCCAAAACCACCTTCTCTTCTTCGCGCCTTCTCTTCTCTACCCTTCGCGCCTTCGCGTGAACCAATCGGGCGGTTGAGCCCGCTCAGGCGTCGGAGGCAGGCGCAAACACCCCGGCAGGCTCGGCAAAGCGCACGCCCGCAGCCTCCAAGGCCTTTCGGATCAAGTCGAGATTGCCGGCTCTCGGCGTAGTGCTTCCCTGCTCGAACCGCAGGATCGTCTTGCGATCGACGCCCGCCGCGGCCGCAAGCTGATCCACCGACCAGCCGAGCGCCGCCCGCGCCATTCGGGATTGCACCGGCAGTAGATCGTCAGCGGCGATGGCAACCCCCTTGACCTGCCGCAAGAGTGGTACTATAAGTACCACATACTAGGAGAACCTCGGGCATGGCGTCCAAGAGGCATAACCTGTCGCGCCGGGCAGTGCTAGGCGCGGCCGTCGGCGCCTGCGCGAGCGCCGCGCACCCTCCGGCCGCCGGCGCAAGCGCGGCCCCCTCCCGCGCCCGCTGGACCCGCACCCTCGCCGCCTACCGCCGCGCCGAGGCGCGCGTCGCCGCCTTCAAGGCCCAGGAAGCGCTGCTGCCCCCGGAGCGGCGGGAATGGCCGGCGGTGAAACCCCTCGAAGACCGCTTCGGCGACCTCGACTCCCGAAGCCTGTCCTGAGCGCCCGCCTTGCAGGCAGTCGAAGGGCCTCAACGTCCTGCGCCGCCTGTTCCAGCTCCCCGCGCCGGACATGGCAGCCCTGGCGCTGAAGCTGGAACTCGCCGTGGCCGATCAGGCTTGGGAGCTTGAGGGGTGTGAGGCGTGCCTCACCATCGTGGCGGAGGACGCTCAACGGCTGGCGGCGCTACTGAGTGCCTACGGCATTTTGATGGGCTGAGCTAAGCTCGAAAAGAAGGGCGGACGAGCTTCCTAGTAGTGGGAGCTGTCCTCGGGGGCTGTAAACCCGCCGTAGCGGACCAACTCGTCATCCAACCGCTTCATCACGATGCGTCGTATTTCATCCAGCCGCCCAACGGCGTTGCGGAGGGTACGTTGGGTATCTGCTTCGGAAGCTTCTGGCGCGTACACGATGTTCAGGCTTTGCAGATACTCGTCGAAGAGCGATGCCGGTCGTGCAGCCCAGTCGTCGCCGCTGATATTTCGGCTGTCGTCGGCATCGGTGAGGGCCCTCTCAAGACCCACAAATACGGTCCGCTTTTCTTTGTTATAGGCGCCGACTTTGTTCCTGAGGTCCTGCAAGCCAATTGCATTTTGGATGAGCAAGTCCAGATCATCACGTGCTTCTCGAAGCGTCCTAAGCCCGTCATCAATAGGCTCTCGTACGCGTTCGAATTCCGTCAAGCGCACCCCGGCCTCGCGGAGGGCGTTGGTGCGGTAGTGGTTGAAGGCGTTGTAACCTAACGACGCGACTATTCCCACGCCCCCGATTATCCAGGTAACGATGTCCTTGGTGGCAATTGCCACCGTCGCGGGATCGGGCACAGCTTACGAAAAAAGACTAGAGTCACGTCGAGTCAGAACTGCTGCAATTCCACGGTCAATCTGTTTTAGGACCACCGAATCCGCCTGGAACTTGAACTTACGGAAGAATGCCTCCCGATCATTCCCACGAGCGTGCACGCTGCTTGCGAACATCCCTTGGAAGAAGGATGGGGTGACCATATAGACTTCCTCAGGGACGCAAATAACTACCTCCTCGTCACCTCGATCCGCGTCGTCCAACCCAAAGAAACGGCGTGCCTCTTGCCCACGAATATGGCCGCTGAGGTTCCTCACAGCGCCGTGTCCGGTTAACTCAGCAAGGTTGATCTCACGCATTGCCAGTTCCAGCATCGTTGATAGTCCTATTCAGGTAATCAGCATCCAACGTGAACGCTACACTAATGATCGTGCCCGCAAAGCGCTCCGGCAGGTCGAAGGCGACCGTCGGATCTGGGGGGCGATTCGGCGAATTCTCTGCATTGCACCAAAGCACTCGGGGCGATCGGTCATCCTTCTGGCGTTCGCCCTTTATGTAGGGATGCCGCAGCCGAATGCACGATGAGCCCGAAATAATCGTTACCCGCGGCTCGAAGTTTGCGTCTGCCGTTTGTCCCAGCATCGTGACCCAGTCAAGCACGTCCTGCAAGCCTGTTCCGCCTCTCCCATTCTGACGGGCATTTGGATCGCAGGTTACGGTGTCCTGAAGGGCAAAGACCGTCCGCAGAGTCGCTTCAGATTGAGGACCTTGGCGATGCCGAGCGGTATACCGGCTCATGTAATCGAGTACGTCAGGCGCGGCTGTTTCCAGGCTTTCCGCGATGGATGCGCCCACACTTAGGAACGCTAGGTGGCACCGAAAAATCTTCTCCCCATCCTCCTCGCGCTTGGCCATGAAGGCCGCGATTGACCAGTCGCCATCGTCGGAGTCGACCTGGCTATGGCGTTCCGCGTTGCACAAGAGCTCACCGATGATCCCGCTAAGTTCGCCTTTACCGACCTTGGTTAGCTTAAGACAGATTTCCTCCTGTCCCAGCCAGCCGTCGATAGCATCGCACACCGCATCCGCTACCCGCTCTCGCTTCTGCGGCTCAAGATGCTGACGTTGTGACGCCGATGTTCGGGCAGGCCGACGCCGCTGCATCGGAATCGCCCACACGTCCTTCGAATCGGCGCCGCCTCCCAAATGCATTCTGAGGCTCTTCTGAAGACCGACAGCCCTGATAACTTTTTGAATTGCCGCGGCCATTTGGCCGCCGCTGTAGACTGGGGCCATGTGAGGCCAGATTTCTCCCAGGACTAAGTAGGGCCCGATGTCGGTGACGTACTTGTCCTTGAAGTGGAGCTTCGCGTCGATCTCCACCGATTCGGTCTCGATGATCCGCTTAACGGCCTGAAGCGTTTCGACCGGATTCTCGATGAACGAAAAATTCTCTAGGGAAAGCTGCGCAGGTGTAGAGCGCACGGGGCGCCGCAAAATGGAAACCCAGCGCCGCCGCCGATCCGGAACCAGAGCGTCCATGACGGCCGTGGATCTGAAGCGTGATAGCATGAGCGGTACGTCCAATTGTGGACGCGGCTTCCTCCGCATAGAATTAAGAAGCTTGCGCGAATGCCGTTTGGCGAAGCGCCGTGTTGCTAGACGTTCTGCAACAGAGCCTCGACCAAGATACGCCCCCTTGCGCAGCTCTGCACGGTGTTGCCGCATCGCCTCCCTTAGGCGACGCTCGAAATCATCCTGAGCGCCAGAGGGCTGATTGCTTCCAAAGGCGCGCGCATACGCAAAGAGATCAAAGATACGAGATTTAGACACCGCAATGTACTCGCCGCAGCCGCCCAACATGTTGGAGGTGTTTGCGCAGCGGTTAACAATGCTGCCTTGATATTGGAGGTATCGCCGACCGGGTCGAAGCGCAAGCTCCTGTTTTCCTGCCGAACCTTTCCCGAGCAACTATCGCTAGTTGTGGTCCGAGAGCCAACCCCCTCGGCTACAACTCTCCCTTGCCGCCGCACCGTCCCTGGCTTATAGCGCCCCCCGTCCAGCGGGTGCCTCTTTGGCGCTCGCGGAGGCTCAGCTTTCGGGTAAGCGCGTGGGGCAGGTGCCGTTGGTGCCGTCCTGACGCGCTTTTATGCTTATCCGCCTGAGGCCTCCACGCGCTCCACCAGGGATCGCCCGCACGGACAGCCGCGAACGGCATGGGGTCGCCGCGGCAGTCGGGTGCACAAGACCAGGGGAGACAACCTCTGGCCGGCAAAACAGAACATTAGGAACGTAAAACATGGCTACATCGGCAATGCCGACCCGCGACGATTTCGCGGCAATGCTCAACGAATCCCTTGGCGGCGAAAATGAAAGCTTCGAGGGCCGCGTCGTCACCGGAACGGTGACCGCGATCGAAAACGACCTCGCCGTCATCGACGTCGGCTTGAAATCCGAAGGCCGCGTGCCGCTTCGCGAATTCGCCGCTCCCGGCCAGAAGGCCGAATTGAACGTCGGCGACAAGGTCGAAGTCTATGTCGACCGCGTCGAGAACCACCAGGGCGAAGCGATGCTGTCGCGCGACCGCGCTCGCCGCGAAGCCGCCTGGGACAAGCTTGAAACCGAATTCACCGCCGGCAACCGGGTCGAAGGCGTGATCTTCGGCCGCGT
>DASVUO010000019.1:0-5632 GCA_036386995.1 Allosphingosinicella sp.
GGGTTCGAGTCCCTTCGCCCGCACCAGTTTCCGCCCGGCTCGCGCTTCGGCACGGCCGCCTCAGCTCCACTTAGAAAGCAAGAGCCGCACGATGCAGACTGTTGAGACCTTGAACGAAGGCCTGAAGCGCGCCTACCGGATTACCATTCCTTCAAAGGACATCGCCGCCCGCGTAGATGGCGAGATCAAGAAGGTCGCGCCGCAGATCAAGATGCCCGGCTTCCGCCCCGGCAAGGTCCCGGCCAACCTCGTCCGCAAGATGCACGGCCCCGCGCTTGAGCAGGAAGCGCTGAACAGCGCGGTTCAGGACGGCGTTCAGCAGCTCCTTTCGGAGCAGAAGCTCCGCCCGGCGATGCAGCCGGCCGTTGAGCTGGAAGAAGGCGGTCCGGGCAAGGATGCGGTAATCCGCGTCGAACTGGAAACCTTACCCGACTTCGGCGAGCCGAACATCGAGGGCATCGAGCTTGAGCGCCTGACGGTTGAGCCGACGGACGCGGAAATCGACGAAGCGGTGAACCGCCTTGTCCAGGGCCAGAAGAGCTACGATCCGGCTCCCGAAGGCCATGCCGCTGCGATGGGCGACCTGGTGGTGCTCGATTACCGCGGTACCGTGGACGGCGTCGCCTTTGAGGGCGGCACCGGCGAAGCGATGCGCGTGGAGCTCGGCACCGGCCGCCTGATCCCCGGCTTCGAGGACCAGCTGGTCGGCGCCACCGTCGGCGAGCAGCGCACGCTTAACGTCACCTTCCCCGAAGACTATCCGGTGGAAACGCTGAAGGGCCAGGCGGCCGAGTTCGCCGTGACCGTCAACGAAGTGCAGACTGCCCGCGAGGCCAATGCGGACGATGCGTTCGCGCAGGCGATGGGCCTGGAAGGCATCGGCCAGCTTCGCGACCTCCTGAAGGGCCAGGTCGAGCAGGAGCTGAACGGCCTCACCCGCACCCACATGAAGCGCAAGCTTCTCGATCGTTTGGCCGAGACGCACAGCTTCGACGTTCCGCCGTCGATGGTGGAAGCCGAGTTCAACCAGATCTGGCAGCAGCTCGAGCATGAAGCGAGCCACGAGGCCGATCCGGAAGCGGCCCGCGCCGAAATGGAAAGCGAGCGCGCCGATTACATGGCGATCGCCGAGCGCCGCGTGCGCCTTGGCCTGCTGTTGTCGGAGATCGGCACGCGCAACAACATCCAGATCAGCCAGAACGAAATGAACCAGCTGATCATGCAGGCCGCGCAGCAATATCGCCCCGAAGAGCGCCAGCGCTTCATGGAATATATCCAGCAGGAGCCGATGGCAGCTGCCCAGCTTCGCGCGCCGTTGTTCGAGGACAAGGTCGTCGACTTCCTGTTCGAGAAGGCGACGATCACCGACCGCGCAGTGACCCGCGACGTTCTTCAGGCGGAGATCGAGTCCACCGACACGCATGGCGAGGGCCATGTCCACGGCCCGGACTGCAACCACGATCACGATCATGATCACGGTGCCGAGAAGAAGCCGAAGAAGGCCAAAAAAGCGAAGGCCGCCGAGGACGCTGCTCCGGCCGAGGAAGCGCCTGCGGCCGACAAGCCGAAAAAGGCCAAGAAGGCGAAGGCCGCCGACGCTGCTCCGGCCGAGGAAGCTTCGACCGAAGCGCCCGCCGCCGACGAGAAGCCGAAAAAGGCCAAGGCCAAGAAGAAGGCCGACTAACCGATTGGTTTGCTCCCCTGCGGCGTATTGCGGGGGAGTTAACCGGACGGCAGCACCTTTGCCGCCATTGGAAGCCGCTCTGGCTTTTGGTGGCGGAAGGGTTGGCACATGCTGGTTGAAGAGAGGGTGCCGCACGGCCTAGAGGATGAGCCGGCGCCGGCCCTGGATGCGGGCGCAGGGGAAAAGCCTTTGAACCGGTCTCAGCTGCGCATCGCGATCCTGCTTCCTTGCTACAACGAAGAGGCCGCAATCGCTCAGACGGTGGCGGGATTCCGCGAGGCGCTGCCGGACGCAGCCATCTACGTCTACGACAACAATAGCGCTGATCGCACCGTTGAAGTGGCCAAGGCCGCCGGGGCCATCGTTCGTACCGAGCGGATGCAGGGCAAAGGCCATGTCGTCCGCCGCATGTTCGCGGACGTCGAAGCCGACATCTACATCATGGCCGACGGCGACGCGACGTACGACGCCGCCGCTGCTCCCGCTCTTGTTGAAAAGCTGCTCGATGAGCGGCTCGACATGGTGGTCGGCGCGCGCAAATCGGAAATTGAGGAGGCCTACCGCCGCGGCCATCGGCTCGGTAACCAGCTCTTCACCGGCATCCTCGCAAGCCTGTTCGGGCGGACGTTCACCGACATCTTCTCGGGCTACCGCGTGTTTTCGCGCCGCTTCGTGAAGAGCTTCCCGGCGCTGGCGCGTGGGTTCGAAACGGAGACGGAGATCTCCGTGCACGCGCTGGAGCTTGCAATGCCGGTGGGCGAGATCGTGACCGCTTATGGCGCCCGTCCGGAAGGCTCCGTCTCCAAGCTTTCTACCTATCGTGACGGCTGGCGGATCATGAAAACGATCCTCCACCTGTTCCGCATTGAACGGCCGGTATTGTTCTACGGCGGGTTCGCGGCGTTTCTTGCGGTGCTTGCCCTGATCCTCGCAATCCCGCTGATCGTCACCTACGCCCAGACCGGCCTGGTGCCGCGCTTTCCCACCGCGATCCTGATCACCGGAATGATGACCGTGGCGTTTATCAGCTTCGCCGTAGGGCTGATCCTCGACACGGTTGTGCGCGGCCGCCGCGAAGTGCGGCGCCTCCATTATTTGAGCTACCCCGCGCCGGGCGAACCCGCTTAAGCGACCGCCGCTTCGAGAAGCCGGATCGTTCCCGCGTCCGCGTCGATCTCCGCCCGCGCGCCGACCGGGAGGCTGAACTGGTTGGGCACGTGGCCGAACAAGGCGCCCTGAAAGGCCGGGACGCCGAGCGGCGCGAGATGCTGCTCCAGCACTTCGGACAAAGTGAAGCCCCCATAAGACGGGCCCTTGGCGCGGCAGTCTGTGCACTGGCCGAACACGACGCCGGCGACGCGGCCGAGGATGCCCGCGAGGGAGAGCTGGGTCAGCATCCGGTCGATCCGGTATTCGGCCTCGTCGACATCCTCGATGAACAGGATCGCGCCATCGAAGTTCGGCACGTAAGGCGTGCCGACAAGCGAGGTGAGCACCGTAAGGTTGCCGCCAAGCAGCCGTCCCGATGCCTTACCGCCACGAAACGTGCGGGCGCGACCGGCGCGTTGCACAAGGCGGTCTTCGGCGCCCGGGGGACTGGCGTAAGTGGGGGTCTGCCCTTCGAATGCGACGGCCCGGAAGCTTTCCCAGGAAAGCGCGCCCCAGGAGCTTGCCGCGTTTGGCCCGTGGATGGTGGTGAAGCCGGCCTTCGCGGCGATCGCCATGTGCAAGGCGGTGATGTCGCTGAAGCCGATCAGCAACTTCGGGTTCGCGCGAATGGTTTTCCAGTCCAGATGCGGGAGGATCCGTGCCGAGCCCCAGCCGCCGCGTACCGCGAAAATGGCGCGCACCGAATGGTCGGCGAACATCGCGTTCAGGTCGGCGGCCCGCTCGCGGTCCTTGCCGGCAAGGTAGCCCCAGCGCGCGGCGAGGTGCGGCGCGGGTTTCGGCACCAGGCCCATCGCCCGGATGCTTTCCACCACTACCGCCAGATCGAACGCATCGTCGGTGAAGCCGGCGGGTTCTATCAGGCCAACCGTGTCCCCTTTTCGAAGCCGGGCGGGCTTGCGGAGCGGCGACGAGGCAGCGACCGCTGGCGTTGGAAGGGCGGCCGCCGCAGCGACGGCGGCAAGGCTTTGAAGAGCGGTGCGTCTGGTTTGCATGCCACATTCTTAGCAGGCGCGGGCGCGTAGGGGAGATGTGAAATAGAGCATGCGGCAATGCCGTTCACTTCGGGGCAGCCTTTGAAAAGCGAGTAATAACAGTTTGCCGTTCGCCCCTTCCCATTTGCGTCCGAAATGGACATAACCGGTGCATCAACAAATGCGGGGGACCGGTTGAATGTCGGACGAACAGCAACAAGCGCAGGGCGACGAGCAGGTCATCACCTTGACCGCCGATATCGTAGCAGCCCATGTCAGCAACAACAGCGTCGCTTTGAACGACCTGCCCGATCTGATCCGGCAAGTGCACACCGCCTTGAAGGGGCTAGGCAGCGCCCCGGTGCAAGAAGCCGACGAAAAGCCGGAGCCGGTTGTTTCGGTGCGTGCGTCGGTCAAACCGGATCATCTCGTCTGCCTTGCTTGCGGCCAAAAGAACAAGATGCTTCGCCGCCACCTGGTGGTCGCCCACGGCATGACGCCCGAGCAATATCGCGCAGCCTACGAGCTTCCCAAGACCTACCCCATGGTTGCGCCGAACTATTCGGAGCAGCGGGCAACGCTCGCCCGCGCTATCGGCCTCGGCAAGATGCCGCGCACGCCGCGCGGTTCCGGGAAGAAGACGGCCGGACGGAAAAGCGGCCGCTAAGGAGGTCGCACCCTGATGTAAGCGAACGGGGGAGAGGGCGCGCCACTCTCCCCTTGAACCTCCGCGGCAAACCCCCGATGTAGGTTTGGCACCGAGAGAGTACAGGGATTTCCATGGATCACGCAGACATCGTCAACGGCCTCGTTCCCATCGTTATTGAGCAATCGAATCGCGGGGAGCGCAGCTTCGACATCTATTCCCGATTGCTGAGGGAGCGGATCGTCTTCGTGACCGGCGGCGTCGAAGACCATATGGCGACTTTGATCACCGCCCAGCTTTTGTACCTGGAGAGCGAGAATCCGAAAAAGGATATCTTCATGTACATCAACTCGCCGGGCGGCGTGGTGACGGCCGGAATGGCAATCCACGACACGATGCAGTATATTCGGCCGCGCGTCGGCACCGTCTGCATCGGCCAAGCCGCGTCGATGGGCAGCTTCCTGCTCGCCGCCGGCGAGCCGGGCATGCGCGTTGCGCTCACCAATGCCCGCATCATGATCCACCAGCCGTCGGGCGGCGCGCAGGGCATGGCCTCCGATATCGAGATCCAGGCGCGTGAAATCCTGCGCATCCGGCACCGGATGAACGAGCTTTACGCGCATTACACCGGCAAGCCGATCGAAGAGATCGAGAAGGCGATGGACCGCGACAAGTTCCTGTCCTCCACCGAAGCCAAGGAATTCGGCCTGATCGACGAAGTCTTCGAGAAGCGCCCCGGTCCGGTGGACGGCGACGCCACCCACCAGGCAGCAGCCGTCTGATTTTCTCCTCCTCCGCCTCCTCCTTCGCGGCGCGAGGGAGGAGGACAGGGGGCCTGCGTGCGTAACCGCACTGCGGTTGCCGCCGCTGTGGCGAGTTCCCACATGTGAAAAGGGCGGTGCCCGCTGGTCCCGGATGGGGAACAAAAAGGCGCGCCGAACACTCCCGTCTTTCGCTGTCTTGGCCCCTCGGGGCCGGCGGGTGGAGGCGTTAATCAATAGGCCATTGTAGACGTGCGATAAGCCGGTCTAGGATGGACCCTGTGGCAAAGGGCGCGGGCAGGCGCCTGATAGGAAGATCATGACAAAGCTTAGCGGCAGCGATTCCAAGAGCACTCTTTATTGCTCGTTCTGCGGGAAATCGCAGCACGAGGTGAGGAAG
>DASVUO010000020.1:0-5784 GCA_036386995.1 Allosphingosinicella sp.
GTCGACCATCGTGCCTTCGCCGACATAGGCGCCGATATTCACGAAGCTCGGCATCAGCACGGCGTTCTTGGCGACGTAAGCGCCGCGGCGGACGATTGCGCCCGGCACGGCGCGGAAGCCGGCGCTCGTGAAGCGCTCCGCATCCCAGCCGAGGAACTTGGACGGCACCTTGTCCCACCAAGGCGCGCTGCCGGGGCCGCCGGGGATCGCTTCCATCGGCGAGAGGCGGAAGGAGAGGAGGACGGCTTTCTTCAGCCACTGGTTCACCGCCCAGCCGTTTTCGCCTTTCTCGGCCACGCGGGCTTCGCCGCTGTCGAGGAGGGCGATCGCGGCTTCCACGGCTTCCGCCACCTCCCGGTCGCCCGCGCGGATGGAGTCGCGGCGTTCCCAAGCGTCTTCGATGGTGGTGCGCAGCGTTTCGGTCATGCGGGTTCCTCTTGAACGATGTCGGTCAGCCACTCGGCGAGGTCGGTGACTCGGTAATCGATAAAGGCGGGGTCGGCGTCGCGTCCCGCCTGTTCGGAGCCGTTGTCGACCCAGACGGTGGTCATGCCCAGCGCCTTGGCCGGTTCGAGGTTGCGCGCCATGTCTTCCACGAACAAGGCGCTCGCCGGATCGATGGCGTAGCGCGCGCAAAGGGCGGCGTAGGCATCCGGGTGCGGCTTCGGCACGTAGTTCATGGCATGGATGTCGTGCACCCCGTCGAACGCATTGGCGAGGCCGAGCTTGTCGAGCACCCGGCCCGCATAATCGACGTCGCCGTTGGTGAAGACATATTTGCGCCCGGGCAGCCGGTCCAGCGCATCCACGACTCGCGGGTCGGCCGAAATGCGCGCAAGATCGATGTCATGGACGTAATCGAGGAACTCGCGCGGGTCGGTGCCGTGGCTTCGCATCAGGCCGGCCAGCGTGGTGCCGTGCTCGTGGAAGAAGTCCTTCTGGATGCGCCGCGCTTCGGCCGAATCGCACCCGACGAGGCGCGAGATATATTCGCCCATGCGGATGTCGATCAGCTCGAACAGGTTGGCCGAGGCCGGATAGAGGCTGTTGTCGAGATCAAAGATCCAGCAATCGATATGGCGCAAGGCAGGGAGCATCGCGCTTCCCCTAGGGAAAAACCGTTCCTTCAGCAAAATGAAAGCATTGATGCCGCATAAGCTACTGACAAATCTTCCAAAAATTCGATTCGAAGAGGTCGCAATGGATCGACGGTTTCAAAGGAACGTGCTTGTTCTCACCGTCTGCGCCGGCGGCCTCGTGCTTGGCGGGTGCGGCGGTGGTGGCGGCACCGGCGCGCACCCCGATCCGACGCTAAGCGTTCCGCCGCCCGCGCCTCCGCCGCCACCGCCACCTCCTCCCCCACCGCCTCCGCCGCCCCCACCCCCACCTGTGGCAACCGGGGCGAACTATAACGATGCGGAATATCAGCGCTCGAACGGCGCCGGTTCGGCGGGCGCAATCTACGCTTGGAATACAGGCGCCACCGGCCTGGGCGTAAAGGTCGGCGTGATCGACAGCGGCATCAATCCGAACCTTGCCGAATTTGCCGGCCGGATCGATCCGGCGAGCCGCGACATCGCGAGCAATCGCGGCATCACCGACACCGAAGGCCATGGCACCGCGGTTTCGGCGGTGCTGGCCGGGGCGCGCAACGGCTCGCAGAATGTCGGCGTTGCCTTTGATTCAACGATCATTTCGCTCAACACCAGCAACCCGAACGATTGCGATCCGGAAGACGGTTGCAAGCACCGCGACAGCGACATCGCGCGCGGGATCGACGTGGCGGTGACCAATGGCGCGCGGGTGATCAACATCTCGCTCGGCGGCGAAGGCATCGGCACGGCCATGGCCGCGGCCGTGCGCCGCGCCGCAACGGCCGGTGTGGTTCTGGTTTTGTCGGCGGGCAACGAATCGCTGGCCGATCCTACGGGTTTTGCGTCGGGAAGCGCGGCGAACGGCAACGGGTTGGTGATCATCGCCGGTGCGATGGATGAAACGCGTGGCATTGCCAGCTATTCCAACAAAGCTGGCACGAGCGCCGCGGCGAACTGGTACCTCACCGCGCTTGGATCGCGGGTGCGCACGATCGATCAGACCGGCACCGGTTACCTTTACACCGGCACCTCCTTTTCTGCGCCGGTGATCAGCGGCGCTGCCGCCTTGCTTGCCAGCGCCTTTCCGAACCTGAGCGGCGCGCAGATCGTCGATCTGCTGCTCAAGACAGCGGATGACGCCGGCGCGGCAGGCACTGACGCCACCTTCGGGCGCGGCATCCTCAACATCCAGCGGGCGTTCCAGCCGCAAGGTGCCACCTCCATGGCTGGTTCGGGACTGCCGGTGCCCCCGGCGGGCGGAGGCGAGGGCTCGGGCCCGATGGGCGACGCCAAAACGCCTGCCGGGCAGATGGCTGGCGCAATCATTCTCGACGGCTATTCGCGCGCCTTCGTGGTGGATTTCGCGGCGCAGCTCTCCCAAGCGCCGCAGGAGCGGCCGCTTGGCCA
Organism: Allosphingosinicella sp.; assembly: GCA_036386995.1. Lineage (GTDB taxonomy): Bacteria > Pseudomonadota > Alphaproteobacteria > Sphingomonadales > Sphingomonadaceae > Allosphingosinicella. The sequence goes on from DASVUO010000020.1 coordinate 2,502, forward strand.
GTCGCTCGGCGGCGATCAGCGCACTTCGACCGTCTCGGCTGGCAAGATGGCGGTGTCGATCACCCTCGACCGGCAGCAGAGCAGCCAGCCCTGGGTGGGAATGGCGCAGATGGGCCTCAGCTACGACGACAGCCGCAAGGCGCGGGTGCTGTCCGGGCTGATGCTCAGCCGGCTTAGCCGGAAGACCGCGGTAGCGCTCGGCATCTCCGAAAGCGGCAAGACGCTGCAGCAGCGGCTTACCGGCCAGTATCAGAACGCCTTTCTGGTGGCGCGCGACCCGATGGCGCGGGCGGGCTTCCACGGCGAGGGCACGTCCAGCATCGGCCTGCGCCACGATCTCGGTGTGGCGGGCCTCACCGTCACCGGCGAGCGCGGCGAAGTGTACCAGCCGAACGTGGTACGCGGCGGGCTCGGACAGCCGGGCTATACGGTCGGTTCAGCGACGCTCGATCGCAAGTTCGGCCCCGCGACACTGACACTTGGCGCCACCCGGCTGGATGAGCGGGAAACGGTGCTTGGCGGGCGCTTGTCCTCGGCTTTGTTCGGCGCAAGCGGGGCAAGCAGCTGGTTCGGCGATGCAAGCGCGAGCTTCGACTTCGGCCGCGGCTGGGGCGCTTATGCGGCCTACCGGCGCGGCGTCACGTCGATGGCCGGCGGCGGCCTCGCGCAGAGCGGGCGGCTCGGCACCGAAGCCTGGGCGTTCGATTTATCAAAGGCCGGCGCCTTCCGCTCTGGCGACCGGCTCGCGTTCCGGGTGATGCAGCCGCTGCGGGTCGCATCCGGCGGCTACGCGCTCAGCCTGCCGGTCTCCTACGATTACGCAACGGGCGCGGTCGGCTACGACCAGCGCTTCTTCAACCTGGCGCCCACCGGTCGCGAGATCGACTTCGAGGCGGCGTACGGCATGGCTTTGTGGGGCGGCAACGTCAGCGCCAACGCCTTCCTGCGCCGCCAGCCCGGGCACGTGGAAGCGATGAGCAGCGATGTCGGCGCCGCGATCCGCTACGGGGTGGCCTTCTAACCTAGACGGTGAAGCTCTCGCCGCAGCCGCATTGGCCCTTGGCGTTGGGGTTGGCGAAGACGAAGCCGGCGGTGAAATCGTCCTCCACCCAGTCCATGGTGGAGCCGATCAGGTAGAGGATCGAGGCGGCGTCGATGAAAAAGGGGCCGGCGGGCGTGTCGATACGCTCGTCAATGGGGTTCGCCGCGGCGACATAATCGACGCTGTAGGCGAGGCCGGAGCAGCCGCGGCGGGGGGTGGAAAGCTTGACGCCCACCGTTCCCTCCGGCGCACGCGCCATCAGCGCCGCGACGCGTGCCTCGGCGGCGGGGGTTAGGATCAGGGCCGCGGGACGCGGGCGGCGGGTGGTGGCAGTAGTCATTCTCAAGATCCTCGTTCGTCCCGAGCGCAGTCGAGGGGCGCTGGCACGGACTCTTCAAGTGCGCCCCTCGACTTCGCTTGGGACGAACGGATTTCTGTAACCTGCACCTGCCTCAACCCAGGCACCTGAACTCGCTCAAAGTACCACTTTGAGCGAAACTCACAGCATGCCCAGTTCAAGCTTGGCTTCGTCCGTCATCTTCTGCGGGTCCCAGGGCGGATCCCAGACGAGTTCCACTTCGGCATGGCCGACGCCGGGCACCGAGCCGACGCGCAGCTCCACTTCGCCTGGCATCGACTCGGCGACGGGGCAGTTCGGCGTCGTCAGCGTCATCTTCACCATTGCGTGGTGCTCGGGCGTGATCTCGACGTCGTAGATCAGCCCGAGATCGTAGATGTTGACCGGGATTTCCGGGTCGTAGATTTCCTTCAGCGCGTCGATCACCGCTTCGTATAGCTCGCCGCCGGACATCTCCGGCGCGGGTTCTGCCGGAGCCTGTTTGGCGAGGAAGCCCTCGAGGTAATCGCGTTTGCGCTCGAACGTTTCGACCGCGTCGGACACGCGCGCCTTGGGCGGCGACGGCGCTTCCGTCACTTCCTCGATCTCGATCCTGCGTTCCTCGTTCACCCGAAGATCCTCGTTACCCGTTCGATGCCGCGCACCAGCGCCTCGATGTCGCGGCGGCCGTTATAGACGCCGAAGCTTGCCCGCGCCGTCGCGTCCACGTCCAGATGCCGCATCAGCGGCTGGGCGCAATGGTGGCCGGCGCGGATGGCGACCTTGCTCTCGTCCAATATGGTGCCGACGTCGTGGGGATGCACCCCCTCCAGCGCGAAGCTGACGATGCCGGCGCTGTCGTCCGGACCGAACAGACGGACGCTGTTAATCATGGACAGTGCGTCGCGCGCCTCGGTCACAAGCGCTGCTTCGTGCGCGGCGATGGCGTCGAGGCCGATGCGCTCGACATAGCCGACCGCCGCTTCCAGCCCGAGTACGCCGACGATATGCGGGGTGCCGGCCTCGAAGCGGGCGGGCGGGGGCGCGAAGGTGGTGCCTTCGAAGCTCACCTTGTCGATCATTGCGCCGCCGCCTTGCCAGGGCGGCATTGCGTTGAGCAGCTCGGTGCGGCCCCATAGGACGCCGATGCCGGTCGGGCCGTAAAGCTTGTGGCCGGAAAAAGTGTAGAAGTCGCAGCCGAGTTCGGCGACGTTCACCGCCATGCGCGGCACCGCCTGGCAGCCGTCGAGCAGCAGCAGCGCGCCGACCGAGTGGGCGAGGTCGGCGGCGCGGCGCGCGTCGAGCACCGAGCCGAGCACATTGGAGACGTGGGCAAGCGCGACGATGCGGTGCTTGGGCGTCAGTATCTGCGCCATGGCGTCGAGGTCGATGCGGCCGTCTTCGGTGAGCGGCGCGACATCGATCTCCGCGCCTTTGGCTTTGGCGATAAGCTGCCAGGGGACAATGTTGCTGTGATGCTCGAGCAGCGACAGCATGATACGGTCCCCGGGCTGGAGGTTCGCCCCGCCCCAGCTTTGCGCGACGAGGTTTATGCCTTCGGTTGCGCCGCGCACGAAGATCGCTTCGTTGGGCGAGGGCGCGCCGATGAAGCCCGCAATCCGGCGGCGGGCGGCTTCGAAGGCCAGCGTCATTTCGCTCGAGCGCTGGTACACGCCGCGGTGGACGGTTGCGTAGGTGTCGGAATAACCGAGCCCGATCGCGTCGATCACTGCCTGCGGCTTCTGCGCGGTGGCGGCGGTGTCGAGGTAGGACCAGCCGGCGGGAATCGCCGGGTAGTCGGAGACGTGGTCGAGGGGGGTGGTTGTCCCAACAATTTCGTTCGTACCGAGCCCTTCAACGCCGCCTGCGGCGGCGCTCAGGACAGGCTTCGGCCCCAAGGCCGA
>DASVUO010000021.1:0-6255 GCA_036386995.1 Allosphingosinicella sp.
GTGGAGCAACGGCACCCAGGTCAGGAACAAGGCGAGCAAGGCCAGGCCGGTCGCCGGCGTCTCAAACCTTGGCCAAACCAATCCAACGCCGGCCAGAAGCGGCGGCAGCAGGAAGTAGATGGCAGCCCCGGGCGCAACAACGCAGATCGCGGCACCCAGAACCAGGAAGACCAGCCAATACGCCAGCCGCAGCCGCTCCCGGGGCACGCCGCGGCTAAGCCACAGCAGGGCCGTCGCCGCCGATGCGATCGCGGTGGCATCGATCGCCATCGACAGCCATTCGGGGTAAGCCCTCCAATATTCCCCCGGCCGCAGCCCGCCGATCAGCCTGTGAAGCAGGTAGGCGGTGAGTGCCGCGTCGGCCATGGCCAGCAACACTGCGCCCGCGCCGCGCAGCGTACCGGCGCGCCGCCGCCAGGTGAGCAGGGCAAAGCCGAGAACAAGCCCGCCCAGCAGCAGGAGGCCGAGCCAGAGCGGAAGCGTCACCAACGTCACGCCGAGCACGTCGGCATAGAGGCGTTCGCCCCTCGCAGGCGCGAACTGCCCGGTGGTAAGGCCCTCCGTCACTTCCAGCGCTTGCGTCCCCATATGCTGCACGGTGCGCGGGTCGAGGTTAGCGACCCGGTCGTCGGGGCTATGGTAGCGGGTCTCGTTGCCGATCATCGAGAAGTTGAGGATCGTCCACGGCCGGTCCTTGAACACCGAGACGTCGGTGGAATTCGGGATGAGGCGCGAGAAATCGGCGGTCATCGAATTGCCGGACGGGTTCGACACGGAGCGCGCGTAATGACCGAGAGCAACCCCGTTCGGGCGGCTGGTCTCGAACATGATCGCCGGCCCTGTCGTGCCGCGGGATTCCAGGTTGATAAGCGTGTCGACGCGCGCGGCGAGCGGGTCGCCGTCGAGAAAGGCGCGGGCGCCGATCAGCCCCGTCTCTTCGCCCTCGTTGAACAAAAATGTTACCGGGCGCTTCAGCGGGCGGTTCTTGAGCAGGGCAGCCACCTCCAGCATCGTCGCCACGCCGATGCCGTCGTCGCCCGCGCCGGGGCCGGTGGGGGTGGAATCGTAATGCGAAACAAGCAGCACGTGCCGCCCTTCGGCGGGGCCGACCGTTGCGACAACGTTGCGGATGCTCGCGCAGGACACGGTTTGCGCCTTGGGCGAGCCGTTGCAGGTAAAGCGGTCGGTGACACGCGCGGCGATGCTGAGCGCGCGCAGCTCGTTCAGCAGCCGCTCGCGCACTTGGTCGTTGGCGGCGCTATCCACGGGGTGGGGGCGCTCATCGCCAAGCACGCGCTGCAGGCGGGCAATTGCCCGGGCGGTGTCGAAGCCACCGGGCGCCGGAGCGGCAACCTCCGGCAGTGGCACGAACTGCCCCTTCAACGCCATGATCGGGATGAGCAGCGCCAGGAGCACCCATGCCATCCACCTTTTGCTTTTCATGCCGGCCCCCTGCGGCGCCCTAGGACGGGCGCGCGCCGTTTGTTACCAGAGTGCGGGGCGAGAGCAATGGAGGCAAAGGTCTATGTGGCAGTGGATTGCGGCGGCCGTTTTGGCCGGCGGCGCAGGGGCGGGCGCGCAAATGGTGGCGGAGGTTTCCTCGGCTGCGAACGACTACAATCTTAGCGAGGATCGCGGCGGGAAGCTGCGGGTGTTCGCGCGCTCCGAAGCGGAGTTCCGCGACGCGAAGATTTACCTGTCGGAGCGCCGCGCCGGCCGCTGGTCACAGCCGCGCCCGATCGCCTTTTCCGATCCGCGCTGGAGCGACACCGATCCCTGGCTGACGCCGGACGGCCGCACGCTGTACTTTTCGTCCGATCGGCCGACCGCTGCAAAGCCGGACAAGAAGGACCCCGATTTGTGGCGGGCGCGGCGGCTTTCGAACGGAGGCTGGTCCGCGCCCGAGCATCTCGGCGAGGTGGTGAACGGCGCGGGCCCGGAACTCGGCGCCGAGCTGCACGGCGGCGTGCTCACCTGGAGCGCGGCAAAGAAGAGCGGCAAGGGCGGCCTCGACATCTACCGTTCGGTTGAGCGGAACGGCGCCTTCTCCCCGCCTGAGCTGCTCCCCGGCCCGTTCAACACGGCAGCAAGCGACAGCGACTTCACGCTTAGCGCCGACGGCCGACGCGCCGCCTTTTGGCGCATGGTCGGCGACAAGGGCATGCTTCACATCGCTACCCGTACGGGCGCCGGCTGGTCCGAGCCCCAGCCGCTGCCGGACGACGTCAACATCGGGCCGTTCAACTTCACGCCCGCATTCAGCGCCGACGGCAAGCGCCTCACCTTCGCAAGCACCCGCGAACGGGCAGGGCAGGAGAAGGGCATGGCCGACATCTATGTTGTAAAGCTGCCCCGCATGCCTAACTGAGGCCGCAAGCCTTTTTCGGAGTTTCAAACATGGGTTATCGGGTCGTAGTCGTCGGCGCGACCGGCAATGTCGGGCGCGAAATGCTCAACATCCTTGCCGAACGCGAATTCCCGCTCGACGAAGTCGCGGCCGTTGCCTCCCCTCGCTCCGCCGGGAGCATGATCGACTTCGGCGACAGCGGGCGTGAATTGAAGGTGCGCAGCATCGAGCATTTCGACTTTTCGGAATGGGACATGGCGCTGTTCGCCGCCGGTTCGGCCGTGTCGAAGGAATATGCGCCAAAGGCCGCCGCCGCAGGCTGCATCGTGATCGACAACAGCTCGCTTTACCGCATGGACCCGGATGTGCCTTTGGTCGTGCCGGAAGTGAATGCCGAGGCCATCGCCGGTTACAAGAAGAAGAACATCATCGCCAATCCGAACTGCTCCACAGCGCAGATGGTGGTGGCGCTGAAGCCGCTGCATGACGCCTTCGGCATCAAGCGGGTGGTGGTCTCGACCTATCAGTCCGTCTCCGGCGCGGGCAAGTCGGGCATGGACGAGCTCTTCGAGCAAAGCCGCAACATCTTCGTCGGCGACGCGAACGAGCCCACCTTCTTCACGAAGCAGATCGCCTTCAACGTCATCCCGCACATCGACGAGTTCCTCGACGACGGATCGACGAAGGAAGAGTGGAAGATGGTGGTCGAAACCAAGAAGATCCTCGACCCCAAGATCAAGGTGACGGCGACCTGCGTCCGCGTGCCGGTGTTCGTCGGCCATTCGGAATCGATCAACATCGAGTTCGAGCGCGAAGTCTCCGCCGAAGAAGCGCAGAAGATCCTGCGCGAAGCGCCGGGCGTCATGCTGGTCGATAAGCGCGAGGACGGCGGCTACGTCACGCCCGTCGAGTGCGTCGGCGAATACGCCACGTACATCAGCCGGGTGCGCGAGGACTCCACGGTGGAAAACGGCCTCAACCTGTGGTGCGTGTCAGATAACCTCAGGAAAGGCGCGGCTTTGAATGCCGTGCAGATCGCGGAGCTGCTTGGCCGCAAGCACCTCCAGAAGGCGACATGACCGGAACGGTGAATTCCCTTGAGCTTGATTTCGAGCTCTGCGGCGCCGGCTGGGTAAATCTCCACTTGCGCGTCGGGGACTTGCATCATGAAATTGGTCGATGTTCATACCTCACCGATGTGCTCGATGACCTTATCCGGATTGGGTTGAACATCGCGACCGACGGCGGCCATGGCTTCGCTGTGTTCGATCACGAGCCAGGTTCAACAGTGCTGTTCGCCGAGGCAGGCTGGTGGGAAGGCGAACAACCCGTCTGGACCGATGGCTACCGAATCAGTGTGATCGACTGGCAAGGTGAAGGTGAGCCCAGCTGGAGCAACCTTCGGAACCAGCCGCGCCTTTTCATAGCTGAGGTCTCCTCGCGTGACGCTGTTGCTGACGCGATATTGAAGTGCGCCGAGCGGGTGCTCGCCCGTCACGGAATCGATGGTTACTCGAAGCTCTGGACCGGCCGGCTTGGCTTCCCGTCGCGCGGGCTGGCAGCGTTGAGAGCGGCTCTTTCGACGGAGGCGCGCCCGAGGGAGGGTTGGAATGGATAAGATGACCGGCGGCTGCGCGTGCGGGCGGGTTCGCTTCGAGGCGCAGGTTGAGGATGACGACGCATATCTCTGCCATTGCCGGATGTGTCAGCGTTCGACCGGGTCCGTTTCCATCGCGTTCAAGACGCTGCGCAAGGACGCGGTGACTTGGAGCCACGCGCCGGACTGGTATGTCTCCTCTCCCATCGCGCGGCGCCCATTCTGCGGCACCTGCGGCACGTCGCTCGGCTTTGCCTATCCAGACAGCGAGAAGATGGATCTGACCGTCGCCTCTTTTGACGATCCCGCGCGTTTCCGGCCAAGGCATCATTTCGGCGCGGAGAGCATGCACCGCGCGTGGCTCGACACGACCGGGCTGCCGGAGACGCGCAGCGACGAATATCAGCCTCTCACCGACCGTTGGATGGACCAAGTTGGCAAGCTCCCCGAATAAGCACGAACTCACCGCCTCCGACGGCGTTCGCCTGGTGTGGCACGAGCTGGGGGAGGGGAGGCCGCTTGTGCTTCTCCACGGCTTCTTCTCCAATGCAGAGACCAATTGGCTTAAGTTCGGCCACGCGCCGCTGCTCGCTGCGGCAGGCTTTCGGGTGATCATGCCGGACCTGCGCGGCCATGGACAAAGCGAAGCGCCGCACGAGGCGCGCTTCTACCCGCCGGACGTGCTGGCGCGTGACGGGCTTGAGCTGGTCGCCCATCTCGGCCTCACCGACTACGATCTTGGCGGCTATTCGCTTGGCGGGCGAACCGCGGCGCGGATGGCGATCCTTGGCGCAAAGCCCCGCCGGCTGATCGTCAGCGGCATGGGCCTTCGCGGCATGCTCGACACCGGCCGCCGCGCCGACCATTTCCGGGACATTCTGACCGGCTTCGGCACTCACAAGCGCGGCTCGCCGCAATGGCTTGCCGAGATGTTCCTGCGCACCACCGGCGGCGATCCGAAGGCCATGCTGGCGCTGATCGACAGCTTCGCCGATTCGACGGAAGATGAGCTGCGTTCGATCGCGATGCCGACGCTGATCCTGTCCGGCGCGGAGGATCAGGATAACGGCCCAGCCGAAGCGCTCGCCGACATCCTGCCACACGGACGCTACGCGGAGGTTCCGGGCAACCATATGAGCGCCGTCACCAAGCCCGAACTCGGCCGCGCGATGGTGGATTTCCTCACCGCTTGACGGGCTTGGGGAGAGGGGCGCAAAGGCTGCGGCAATCACAATAGCTGCCGAGGATGCTCCCCATGAAGGCTCAAGTCTCCGCCCTCGTTCTCGCTTTCTGTCTCGCCGGTTGCGCAACCGCTTCCGCCGACACGATGGACACCGCCGCCGCCGCGCCCGAACAGGCCGCACCCGCCGCCACGGCCGCAGCCGCGCCCACCCTAGAAGAAGCCCGCGCATTCGTCGCCCGCGCCGAAAAGGAGCTCGGGGAATTCTCCGTCCTCAACAGCCGCGCGCAGTGGGTGAACGCCACCTACATCACCGACGATACGGACGCGCTCGCCGCTCATTTCGGCACCATCGGCACCGAGATGTCGGTGCGGCTCGCCAACGAAGCCGCGCGCTACGCCAACGTCCCCGGCCTCGATTACGACACCAAGCGCAAGCTCGACACGCTGCGCAGCGCGCTGGTCCTGCCCGCGCCGACCACGCAGGGTGCGGCCGCCGAGCTCAACACCATCTCGACGCGCCTCTCCTCCACCTACGGCAAGGGCCGCGGGACGCTGAACGGCAAGGAGATGACCGGCAACGACCTTGAAGAGCAGATGGGGACGGTCCGCAATCCCGCCCAGCTCCAGGAGATGTGGACCAGCTGGCACTCCAATGTCGGCCGCCCGATGCGCCCCGATTACAACCGCCTGATCGAGATCGCCAACCAGGGCGCGAAGGAGCTCGGCTACCCCGACACCGGCGCGATGTGGCGCTCGCGCTACGACATGAAGCCCGATGAATTCGCGGCCATGACCGACCGGCTGTGGAGCGAAGTGAAGCCGCTCTACGACCAGCTCCATTGCTACACCCGCACCAAGCTCAACGATAAGTACGGCGACAAGGTGCAGCCGGAAACCGGCCCAATCCGCGCCGATCTGCTCGGCAATATGTGGGCGCAGGAATGGGGCAATATCTACGACGTGGTCGCGCCCAAGGGCGCCGGCGACGTCGGCTACGACCTCACCGACCTCCTGGTCGCCAAGAAGTACACGCCCGAGAAGATCGTCCGCACCGGCGAGCAGTTCTTCAGCTCCCTTGGCTTCGCGCCGCTGCCCGAAACCTTCTGGAAGCGCTCCATGATCACCGCG
>DASVUO010000022.1:0-26617 GCA_036386995.1 Allosphingosinicella sp.
TCTACGCCGATCGAAATTCGGACCAGATTGTCCGAAATGCCGAGCGCCTTGCGGCGCTCGTCGGGAACCGACGGGTGGGTCATCGCCGCGGGCGCGCTCGCCAGTGTCTCGGTGCCGCCAAGGCTGACGGCGAGCTTTGCAATCTTGAGTGCGTCGAGGAAGGCGAAGGCCTCGCGCTCACCCCCCTTAAGGTAAAGCGAGAAGGTGGAACCGGCGCCGGTGCAATGGCGGCGGTAGATGTCGGCTTGCCGAGCGTCGCTGCCCTCTTCCAGGAAGCCGAGATAGCCGACGCTTTCCACCTTGGCGTGGTCCTTCAGGAAGGCGCAGACCTGCTCGGCATTGCGGCCGGCTTTCTCCATGCGCAGCTCCAGCGTCTCAAGAGAGCGCAGAAGCATCCAGGCGGTGTTGGGATCGGTGATCGTGCCGATCGTGTTCCGAAGCATGCGGATGGTGTTGATCAGCTCCTTGGAGCCGGTGATCCCCCCCGCGACGAGATCGGAGTGGCCGCCGGCATATTTGGTCAGCGAATAGACCGAAAGATCGGCGCCGTGGCGAAGCGGCTGCTGCCACAAGGGGCCGAGGAAGGTGTTGTCGATGGCAATCGGCGGGCGGGCGCCCTCCTCGAACTGCGCATCGACGACGCGGCGCACCGCTTCGACGTCGACGAGCACGTTGGTCGGATTGGCGGGGCTCTCAAGATAGACGAGCGGCACCCGGCCCTTGGCCTTGGCACGCACCATCACTTCGGCGATTTCGTCTTCAGTCGCGCCGGCGGGGAAATCGAGCCAGGTGACGCCGAAGCGGCCAAGGATGCGGCCGATCAGCGTTTCGGTCGCGGCGTAGAGGGGGCCGCTGTGCACCACCACGTCGCCCGGCTGGACGAAAGCGAGGAGCAGGGTGGCGATGGCCGACATTCCGGACGAGAAGGTGAGCGCGTCCTCGGCCTCTTCCCAGAGGGCGAGGCGGTCTTCCAGAATCTCCTGGTTCGGGCCGTTGAAGCGCGAGTAGACGAGCCCCTCCGCGCCGCCCGGGCGCTTGCCGGTGACGCCTTCGAAGTGACGCTTGCCCGCGGCGGCGTTCTCGAACACGAAGGTGGAGGTGAGGAAGATCGGCGGCTTGAGCGAGCCTTCCGATAAAGCCGGATCGAAGCCGTGGCCCATCATCAAGGTCGCCGGCTTGAGCTTGCGCCCGCCCACTTCCAGCACGCCCTTCTTGGGGCGGCGGCGCGGCGTTGCGCCGGACAGGTCGGATTCGTCTTCGTTCATGGGGGGTCTCCAAGGCTTTGGGAGGCCCCTAGCCCAGAAGGGCGGCAATCATCCAGACAATCCCGACCATCAGCGGCACGCCAGCAAGATCGAGCAGCAATCCCGCCTTCAGCATGCGCGGCAAGGCGATGTGCCCTGTCGCCCAGGCGATGGCGTTGGGGCCGGTGCCGGAGGGGAGCATGAAGCCCCAGCTCGCCGCCCACGCCGCCGGAAGCGCAAGCAGGATCGGATCAATGCCGGTCGCGGCGATGATTCCGGCGACGACCGGGATGATGCCGCTCGCCGCCGCGACGTTGGAGGCGAACTCGGTGATCAGGATGACGAGCGCCACCAGCGCCACCGCGACCACCAGAGGATGCACGCTGCGCAGCGGCTGAAGGGCCACGCCGAGCCACTCGGCAAGCCCCGATTCGCCGATGCCGGCGGCAAGCGCCAGGCCGCCGCCGAACAGCATGATCACGCCCCACGGCGCGCGGTTCGCTTCTTCCCAGTTCAGGATCGCGCGGCCGGTGCCGTCCGGCACGATGAAGAGGAGCAAGGCGGCGGCGACCGCGATGGTGCCGTCGGTCAGGCTGTCCTTGGGCAGGAAAGGCGTCACGAACGGAAGCGCGATCCACGCCGCGACCACGCACGCGATCAGCGGCACCAGGCGCTTTTCGGGTACCGACCAGGCGGAGGTCTCGCCGATGCCGGCGAGGGCTTCGGCCGGGTCGAAGTCGGTGGGCTGGACGCGCTGGACCTTCATCAGGATCCACCAGCACAAGGGAATGGAGATCGCGACCAGCGGCAGGCCGTAAATCGCCCAGGTCAGGAAATCGATGCGCAGCCCAGTGGAGCGCTCGATGATGCCCGCCGCAATGGCGTTGGTGGGCGAGCCGACCAAGGTGCCGAGCCCGCCGATAGACGCCGCGAAGGCGATGCCCATGGCGAGCGCACCGGCAAAGCCGTCGGTATGGCCTTCCGGTACCCTCGCCGCTTTGAGCACCGCAACGGCGATCGGGATCATGATCAGGGTGGTGGCGGTGTTGGAGACGATCAGGCTGAGGATCGCGGTTGCGGTCATGAAGGCGAGCAGCATCGCGCCCGGCGACGATCCGCCGCGCGTCACGATGGCGAGGGCAAGCCGCCGGTGAAGGCCGGTCCGCTCGATGGCGAGCGCAATGATCGCGCCGCCGAGCACCAGGAACAGGATCGGCGAATAGTAAGCCGCCGCGGTGGCGTTGGCGCTCATCACCCCGAACAGCGGAAAGGCGAGAAATGGCACCAAGGCGGTGGCGGTGAGCGGAAGCGCCTGCGTCATCCACCACGTCGCCATCAGCACCACAAGCGCGGTCGTCTTCCACGCCGCGTCGGGCATCCCGGCAGGCGCGGGGAGGAGAAGCATGGCGATGAACGCGGCAAGCCCGCCCCACAGCCCGATACGTGCAGCCATAGTCCCCCCTCTTCCGGCGGGGTGATGCCAGAGCCGGAGCGGGGCGGCTAGTCTCGCGCTGGGAGCGCGATCAGGCTGATCTGGCGGCCGTAGGTCGGCTCGGCTTTGTGGGTGGCGCGACGGTAGCTGTAGAAGAGGTCCGGCTGGCTGTACGTGTCCTCGCCCAGAGCCTCCACCGTCGCGAGCCCCGCTTCCGCGAGGCGGGAAAGGACGAAGCCTTCCAGGTCGAAGCGGTAATGCCCTTCGCGGCTCGCGCCGAAGAAGCGCTCATTCTCCGGATCGGCGGATACGAAGCGGTGCAGGAACGCCTCGTCCACCTCGTAGCTCCGCCGGGCGATGCAGGGGCCGACGGCGGCGGCGATCCGAGTGCGCGAGGCGCCGCGCCGCTCCATTTCAGCCACCGTCGCCTCGACAACGCCGCCGAACGCGCCCTTCCAGCCGGCATGCGCCGCGCCGATCACCCCCGCCTCCCGGTCGGCGAACAGCACCGGCGCGCAATCGGCGGTGAGGATTCCGAGGACCAGGCCGGGCCGATCGGTCACCGCCGCGTCGACATGCGGCCGCGCGTCGTCCGGGAAAGGCTCGGTGACGTAGAGCGAGTGGGCGGAATGAATCTGGTGCAGCGTCACCAGCCGCGCCACGGGTGCGACTGCCGCCACGGCCCTCCGCCGGTTTTCGCGCACGGCTTCGGGATCGTCCTCCGCGCCCCAGCCGGTGTTGAGGCCTTCGACCACCCCTTGGCTCACCCCGCCCCGCCGGCCGAGGAAGCCGTGCGGGATGCCCTGGAGGGCGCGGGCGCGGAAGGGCTCAATCGTCATACTCATCCCCAAGGGTCAGGCGCAGCACCATATCCTCGTCGGCATGGTTGCCGACCATGAATGTGTAGGGGCCTAGGTAGGTGAAGCCGTAGCGTTCGTAGAAGCGCTTGGCGCGGTGGTTTTCGACGAAGACGGAGAGGTAGATGGCGCGCGCGCCGCGGCGGCGGGCTTTGGCAAGCGCCCAGGCCATCAGTTCGGTGGCGATGCCGCGGCCATGCCAGGCGCTTAGCAGATAGAATTGGCGAAGCTCGATCGCCGGTCCCGGCGCGACGTGGGGAAGCGTCGTCGGCCCGAGCTTCAGGTAACCCGCGGCGCGGCCGTCCTCTTCGGCGATTCGAAACGCGAAGGCGGGGTCGGACAGCTCGGCGCGCCACCCCTCCTCGGTGAAGCCGGCGAGGAAGGCCGCAAGGTCCTCCGGCGCGTAGAGATGGGCGAAGGTGTCGATGAAGCTTTCGCGGAACACGGCGGCGATGGTGGTGGCGTCGGCAGCGGTGGCGTCGCGGTAGGTGATCATTGGAAGCCCTCCAGCTGGGGCCAGGCGGGGGCGGTGAGGCCGAGCACTCGGAACAACATCCCCATCTGCTCGGCCGCGACGAGCCTGTCGCGGGCGAGGAGGAACTCGTCGGCGCGATCCGGCGCGCTTGCGCTCAGCGCCGCGAGCCGCGCGTCGATGCCGAGGCGGAGGAGGAAATCGCCTTGGCCGCAGGGGCCGTGCAGGCGTAGCCCGCTTTCGCCGGCGGCCGCGCCGAGCGCTTGAAAATCGACATGAACGGTGAGGTCCCGCTCGCCGGGGTCCATCCACGGGTCGGCGAAGCCGTGGGCGTGGACGGCCTGCAGCGTGTCGCCCGCCGCGCTTCGGTCGTGGCCGTAATCGACGATCAGCGCCGCGCCGCCCTGCGCCGCCAGCCGCCCGGCAAGCAGCCGCATCGTCGCTAGCGAGGCCGGCGAGGTTTCCAGGATCGTGCCCTCCGGGGCACTGCGCAGGTGGGCGGGAATGGCGCCTTCGGGCACCGCCGGCCCGGCGCCGGGCACGAAGCGGCTGCCGTCATGGCCGACCAATCGCTCGTGCCAGCCGCGCCCGGCGCGGACCAGCTGGCGGGCGGGTAGGGCGTCGAAGAACTCGTTGGCCACCACCAGAAGCGCGCGATCGCCGGGCAGGGTGGAGAGGTCATCGTGCCACTGTGCGTTGGGCACCCGCTCGGCCTGCGCGGCGCGCAGCACCGGGCTGGTCTCGACGAAATGCACTTCCGGTTGCAGCCCCGCCGCGCGCATCGCGCGCAACGCGTCGGCGGCGAGCGTGCCGCGTCCCGGGCCGAGCTCGACATAGGCGGCGTGTGGCCGCCCGGCGCGGGCCCAGCCGTCGGCGAGGCACAGGCCGATCAGCTCGCCGAACATCTGGCTGATTTCGGGCGCCGTTGTGAAATCCCCGGCTGCGCCGAGCGGGTCGCGGGTTGCATAATAATGCGCGTTCGCTTCGGCCATATAGTACGCGACGCAGATCGGCCCCGAGGAGGCGATCAGCCGCTGCAGGCGGTGGGCGAGGGACCTATGCATCAACCACTCCCGCTCGTCTCGAGCGAAGTCGAGAGACGTTCACGAAAGGCACGGCACCCGTTTCTCGACTTCGCTCGAAATGAGCGGCGTCGGGGATGCGGGGGTAAGTGAATCGAACCCCACCCTAGGCAACGCTCTCCGTACCCGCGATCGGCTCTACCCGCCGGCGGCGGCCGGCGGCGGTGGCGATGAGGTAGAGGCCCGCGAGGATCATCGGCAGGGTCAGCGTCTGGCCCATGGTCAGGCCCCAAGACAAATTCTCGAGCCCCTGGTCGGGCTGGCGGAAGAACTCCACAAAGAAGCGGCTGAGGCCGTAGCCGAGCACGAATACGCCGGTCAGCAGGCCCGGCTTGTAGCGGGCATCGGTGCGCCAGAACAGGAAGCCGAGGATCGCGAACAGCAGCAGGCCCTCGAGCCCCGCTTCGTAAAGCTGGCTCGGGTGGCGCGGCACCGGCCCGCCGCCGGGGAACACGACTGCCCAGGAAACATCGGTCGGCCGCCCCCAAAGCTCGCCGTTCACGAAATTGGCGAGCCGGCCGAGGAAGAGGCCGATCGGCACCACGCACGACACGTAATCGTGCACGCGAAGCACACTCAGCTTGTTCTTCCAGGCGAGGTAGAACATCGCCAGGCTGGTGCCCGCCGCGCCGCCGTGGAACGACATGCCGCCGTCCCAAAGCTGCACGATCTCCAGCGGATTGGCGAAGTAGAATTCCGGCTTGTAGAACAAGACGTAGCCGATCCGCCCGCCCAGGATCACGCCAAGCGTGCCGTAGAACACCATGTCGTCGGCATGCCGCCGCGCCATCGGCGCACCCGGCCGGTCGAGCATCTTCAGGCAATACCACCAACCGCCGAGTATCCCGACGAGGTACGCAAGCGAATACCAGCGCAGCTGAAAGAAGCCGAGGTCCAGCGCCACGGGATCGAGCCCCATGTTCGTGTAACTGAACGGCTGGCCGGCGGCGCTCGCCAGCATATCGAAAAACGTCTGTATCAAAGGCTTCCCCCTCGGGCTGCTTTCCCTATTAAGGAGGGATACCCGAAACGGGAAGGGAGGACACGGATGCCCAGCGTTCTGGATCAAAAGTTCGACGCGGTGCTGGCGGCGGTTACTGCGCCGGACACCGGCCGGATCCAGATCGGGGAGGATCCGAACGGCCGCAAGATCATCACCAACCTGCCGCCGACGCTGCCCGGCATGTTCGACCTGTTCTGCGCCCTCCACGCCGGGACGATCGGCATCGTCGCCGACGGCGAACGGCTGACCTTTGGCGAAATCAACGAGACGGCGACGCGGGTGGCCAAGGCGCTGGTCGGCGGCTGCGGCATTAAAAAGGGCGACCGGGTGGCGATCGCCATGCGCAACTGCCCGGCCTGGATCGTCAGCTACATCGCGGTGCTGAAAGCCGGCGGAATCGCCACCCTGGTCAACGGCTGGTGGCAGACGGACGAGCTTCGCCACGGCCTTGCGCTGACCGAGCCTGCTTTGGTGCTGTGCGACGCGCCGCGCGCCAAGCGGGTGGAGGCCTCCGGCCTCGGCCTCAGCGCCGTGACGCTGCCGATCGAGCAGCCGATCGCCGAAGCGATGGCGCCGGTGCTGGACCGCGGCGGCGAGGATGCGGCGCTTCCCGAGGTGACGGCGGAGGATGATGCCACCATCCTGTTCACCTCCGGCTCCACCGGCCTGTCCAAGGGCGCGGTGTCGACGCACCGGGCGGTGACGACGGGGCTCTACACTTACTCGATCAGCATCGTGACCTTGCTCGGCATCATGGAATCGGAAGGCCGCGGCCCGGCCAATCCGCCGCGCACCCTGGTCAACGTGCCCCTGTTCCACGTCACCGGCGAAGTGCCGGTACTCTTGAACAGCTTCGTCATCGGCCGCGGCATGGTGCTGATGTCGAAATGGGATGCGGGCGAAGCGCTTCGCCTGATCGAGGCGGAAAAGGTCACCTACTTCGTCGGGGTCCCGACGATGAGCCTCGAGATGATGCAGCATCCGGACCGCGACAAATACGATCTCTCCTCGCTGACCGACATCGCCGCCGGTGGCGCGGCGCGGCCGGTGGCGCACGTCAAGCGGCTCCAGGACAGCTTCAAGACCGCGCAGCCGGCGTTGGGCTATGGCCTTACCGAAACCAACGCGGTCGGCTGCGGCAATTTCTGGCAGAATTATGCGGACAAGCCCGCCTCCACCGGCCGCCCGCACCAGCCCACGGTGGAGATCGCCATCCTGGGCGAAGGGGACCGCCATCTGCCGCAGGGCGAGACCGGCGAGATCGCGATCCGCTCGGCCGCAAACATCCGCGGCTATTGGAACGACCCAGCCGCAACCGCCGCCGGCTTCACCGCCGATGGCTATCTGAAGACGGGGGACGTCGGCTATTTCGACGAGGAGAATTATCTCTTCATCGTTGATCGCAAGAAGGACATCATCATCCGCGGCGGCGAGAATATCAGCTGCCAGGAAGTGGAAGCGGCGATCTATTCGCACCCGTCCGTGTCCGAATGCTCGGTGTTCGGCGTGCCCGACGACCGGCTCGGCGAGGTGCCCGCGGCAGTAATCTATTGCGAGGACGACCCGGCGCTCAACGGGCAGGGTCTGCTCGCCTTCCTCGACGGCAAGATCGCCCAATATAAATTGCCGGCCTACCTGTGGATCCATGACAGTCCGCTGCCCAAGCTCGGCACCGGCAAGATCGACAAAAAGGTGCTTCGCGAACGCTATTCGCAGGAGCTGGAGGGCTGATCGACCGCGGCGCCACGTCGGGGCCGGCGGGGCGCGGCCCTGGAATTTCCCGCCGCGGCCTGTTGATCGGCGGCGGCGCGGGCGCCGGTTTGCTCGTCGCTTGGGCCTTGTGGCCGCGCAGCTACGCGCCAAACCTGCGCACCGCGCCGGGCGAGACCTTGTTCAACGCCTTCCTCAAGATCGGCACGGACGGCCGCGTCGTCGTTGCGGTGCCGCAGGTCGAGCTCGGCCAGGGCGTCTGGACCGCCTTGCCGCAGATCCTCGCCGATGAACTCGGCGCCGCCTGGGAAACGGTGGCGGTGGAGCCGGCGCCGCTGTCGCCGCTCTACGCTAACGGCCTCCTCGCCGGGGAAGCGGCGGACGCCGCAGCGCCCGAGTGGCTGCAGGGCGGCGCCCGCTGGAGCGCCCGCGAATATGCGACGCGAAGCGCGCTCACCGCCACCGCCGGCTCCACCTCCGTGCGCGCCTTCGAAGCGCGAATGCGGGAGGCGGGGGCGGGCGCGCGGGCGCTGCTGATGAAGGCGGCGGCGCGGCGCTGGAACGTTGACTGGGAAACGCTCGACACCGCCGGCGGCTTTGTTCTCAACAACGGCGCCAAGCTGCGCTTCGCCGAGCTTGCCGAAGCGGCGGCGGGCGAGGAACTGCCCGAATATCTCCCCATTCGAGGCGGCATCGACAACCGCCTCGTCGGCCAGCCGCTGCCGCGCATCGATCTTCCTGCCAAGGTCGACGGCACGGCGCGCTTCGCCGGCGACGTGCGCCTCCCCGACATGCTCTACGCCTCCGTCCGCTCCGCGCCGACGGCGGGAGGGCGGCTGCAGGGACTGAACCGCGAAGGCGCGCGGGTGCCGGGGGTCACCGGCATCTTCGATACGGAGAAGTGGGTCGCGGTTCTCGCCACCAATTGGTGGGCCGCCAACCGCGCTTTGGAGGCGATCAACCCGCGCTGGAGCCTCGGCGGCGACGTTCCCACCGACGAAGGCGAAGCGCAGGCGCTCGCCGCTGCCCTTGCCGCCGACGAAGGCACGCGAATCTTCAGCAAGGGCGATGTCGGCGACGTGTACGCAGCCGGCCCCGTGATCCGCGCCACCTATCGGTCGGCGCCGATGGCCAACGCGCCCCTCGAAACCCTCACCGCCACCGCCCGCTTCAGCGGCGACCAGCTCGAAGTTTGGGCGCCGGTGCAGGCGCCGGGCCTCGCTCGCGACGCCGCCGCGCGGGCTGCTGACCTCCCGGCCGCGCAGGTGACGCTCTACCCGATGATGGTCGGCGGCGGTTACGGGCGGAAGATGGAGGTTGCCGCGATCGAGCAGGCGGTGGTGCTCGCCCGCCAGGTGGGGCGGCCGGTGCAGGTCGTCTGGTCGCGCAAGGAAGAGACGATCCAGGATTCGCTGCGCCCCGCGGCGCGCGGCGAGCTGACCGCGCGCATGGCGGAAGGCGGCGTCGTGCTCGGCTGGCAGGCGCGGATCGCCGCCGCCGGTGCCTCGCCGAGTTTGGAGGACCGGCTCGGCTCCGGCGCCCGCCTGCTACGGGGCCCGGCCTCGCCGACGGCAGGCGCCATTCCGCCCTACACGATCCCTGCCGTCGCCGTGGATCACCTCCCGGCGGAGACCAACGCCCGCACTGGCCTGTGGCGCTCCGGCGCGCACGGTTACACCGCCTTTTTCACCGAAAGCTTCATCGACGAGCTCGCCCGCATCGCCGGCATTGAGCCTTTGTCCTTTCGCATGCAGATGCTCGGCGAAAATCCGCGCCTCGCCCGCTGCCTGACCACCGCCGCAGCGCTGGGCGGCTGGGACGGCGGGCAGAGCGGAAGCTCGATGGGCATCGCCGCCCACAGCGCCTTCGGCTCGCACATCGCCACCCTGGTCGAGATCGAAGTGGAAGCCGACCAGCGCATCCGCGTGCTCCGCGCCGTTTGCGCCGTCGATTGCGGGCGGATCGTGAACCCCACTATCGCTCGCCAGCAGGTCGAAGGCGGCCTGCTGTTCGGCATCGCCGCCGCGACCGGAAACCGCATCCGCTTCGAAAACGGCATCGTCGCCCAGCGCGGCTTCGGCCACTTCGATTTCCCGACGCTTGCCCGCTCGCCCGAATTAACTGTTGAGCTGCTGGACAGCGACGAACCGTCCGGCGGCGTCACCGAACTCGGCGTCCCCACCGCGGCCCCGGCGATCGCCAACGCCCTCCACGCCCTCACCGGCCGCCGCCTGCGCGCGCTGCCCCTCGCAATCGGAAGCCGCGCATGATGACCCCGCCGCCCGACCACCCGCCGATCCCGGCGCCCAAGGTCGGCGTGCTGCTGATCAACCTCGGCACCCCCAATTCGCCCGAACCGGGATCGGTGAAGCTCTACTTGAAGGAGTTCCTCTCCGATCCCCGCGTGGTCGAAATTTCCCAGCTCGTCTGGCAGCCGATCCTGCGTGGCATCATCCTCAACACGCGGCCCAAGAAATCGGCGCATGCCTACAGCCAGGTGTGGACGGAGGAAGGCTCCCCGCTCGCCGCGATCTCCGCGCGGCAGGCCCGGGCGCTGCAGGCGGAATGGGACGGAAAGGTTATCGTGGAACACGCCATGCGCTACGGCAAACCGGCGATCCGCGAGCGCATTGCGGGCCTCAAGGCACAAGGCTGCGAGCGCATCCTGCTCGCCCCGCTTTACCCGCAATATTGCGCAGCAACCACTGCAACAGCGAACGACGAAGCCTTCGCTTATCTGCGCGGCATTCGCTGGCAGCCGGCGGTGCGTACGCTGCCGGCTTACCACGACGACCCGGCCTATATCACCGCGCTTGCCGAGCGCCTGGAGGAGGGCCTCGCCGCGCTCGGTTTCGTGCCCGACGCAATCCTGGCGAGCTTCCACGGCATGCCGCAGCGGACGCTGGAGCTCGGCGATCCCTATCACTGCCATTGCCGCAAGACCGCGCGCCTTCTTGCCGAAGCGACGGGGCGCGATCTCACCGTTACCTTCCAGTCCCGCTTCGGGCGCGCCAAGTGGCTCGAGCCCGCCACCGACACCACCCTCGCCGCCCTGCCCGGCCAAGGCGCAAAGAAGGTCGCCATCCTCGCGCCCGGTTTCTCCGCCGACTGCCTCGAAACGCTTGAGGAGCTCTCGATCCGCGGCCGGGAGACGTTCATGGCGGCGGGCGGCACGCATTTCGCCTACCTCCCATGCCTTAACGACAGCCCGGTCGGCATGAAAATGCTGCGCAGCATAATCGCACGCGAACTTGAAGGTTGGGTGGCCCTTGCCTAAGCGCGGGGACACAAAACAAAAGGAGAGGTGAACCATGGCACGCGTCGCAATCGTTACCGGCGGAACCCGCGGAATCGGAGAAGCGATCAGCGTCGCTTTGCGCGATGCCGGAATGACCGTTGCCGCAAACTATGCGGGCAATGAGGAGAAGGCGCGCCAGTTCACCGAGCGCACCGGCATCAAGGCCTTCAAGTGGGACGTCTCCGATTACGACGCCTGCATTGCGGGCTGCGCACAGGTCGAGGCCGAGCTGGGGCCGGTGGACGTGCTGGTCAACAATGCCGGCATCACCCGCGACGGCACCATGAAGAGGATGACCCGCCAGGCCTGGGACGAAGTGATCGACGTCAACCTCGGCGGCTGCTTCAACATGGCCAAAGCGGTTTTCGAAGGCATGCAGGGCCGGGGCTATGGCCGCATCGTCAACATCGGCTCGATCAACGGCCAGGCCGGGCAATATGGCCAAGTGAACTACGCCGCCGCCAAGTCGGGCATCCACGGCTTCACCAAGGCGCTCGCCCAGGAAGGCGCCCGCGCCGGCGTCACCGTCAACGCAATCGCGCCGGGCTATATCGACACAGAAATGGTCGCCGCGGTTCCCGCCGACGTGCTCGCCAAGATCGTCGCCCGCGTACCGGTCGGCCGCCTCGGCAAGGCAGAAGAAATCGCCCGCGGCGTCTTGTTCCTGTGCGGCGAGGATGCGGGCTTCGTCACCGGCTCGACGCTGTCGATCAACGGCGGCCAGCATATGTACTGATGGGCCGAGGCGGATTGGAGGCAAGGCCGAAATCCGCCGGTGCCGTCAGGCACGGCCCAGCACGGCCGGCGGGCCGCTTTGCGATCCCGATCGACGGCGGCTTTGCCGCCGGCGGCGTCTGGATGAGGAGCTTACATGGCGGGCCCCGTGAAACGGTCGATGATGATCGCGGGCCACGCCACGTCGATCAGCCTTGAGCCTGTCTTCTGGGACGCGCTTCGGGAAGCGGCGGAGGCGGAGAGCGTCCCCCTAAACGCCCTCGTCGCCCGCATCGACGCGGAGCGTATCGAAGAGGCCGAAGCGCCAAACCTCGGCAGCGCCCTGCGCGTCTGGCTTTTCGAGAGGGCGCGGAGTTCCTAAAAGCCCAGCTGACACAAACATCGTTCGTCCCGAGCGAAGTCGAGGGGCGCACACGAGGAGTCAGTGCAGGCGCCCCTCGACTACGCTCGGGACGAACGGAGTGGGTGTGCGGCAATATCTCTGCCCACCTAGCACCTACCGCCCCAGCAGCACCCGTGCCTGAGTCGCGATCTGCGCCAACATCGGGGAGGTGGTGATCGGCGCGTTCTTGGCGCGGTCCACCACCCGGCGGAACTGGTCGATGCGCGGGCCTTGCGCGGCCACCCATTGCTCCACCGCGACGTTGGGATCGGTACCGGGCTTGCGTGCAAGGAAGTCGAGCCGCAGCTGCTCGAAATCACGGGCAAGGCCGGCGGTGAGCAGGCGCTCCCACTGGTCCTTGGCCTGGAAGCGGTTGGCCACCGTCTGCGCCCAATCGAGGCCCAGCGCTTCGCCGAGGCGCGTGTAGGCGTTGGTCAGCACGATCTCGTCGAGCCCAAGCTTGCGGCCAAGCGCGGCGACGCCGACGCCGCCGTTCAGCTCATAGAGCCGCACCAGCCGGTCGGCGATTTCGGCCGGAGTGCCGAGTTCGATCAGCCGCTGGCGCCGCGTTGCCGCCTCGTTGGCGATCTCCTGCCTCAACAGGACGCCCACCGCCGCGTCGAGCTTGCTGAGGCCCGGCTGAAGCGTGTCGACGATTTCGGCCAGCTTGGAGCTTGCCGAAGTGTTGCGCAGGATATCGGCGATGTGCAGCTGCAGCGCCTTCGACGCCTGGTCGAACAGCTCCAGGCGAAGCTGTTCCGGCACGTCCACCGTGTCGAGCTGCTCCCAGAAACTGCGCATGTCGAACAGGCGCTCGGCGGCGACGAACGCCGCCGCGACCTGGCCGAACGAGGCGCCTTCTTCCTCCGACAGGGTAAACGCCGCGGTGATGCCTAGCCGGTTGACGAAGCGGTTGGCGATCTTGGTTGCGATGATCTCGCGGCGGAGACGATGCTGCAGGATCGCCGGCTCGTGCCGTGCCTGCATGGTCTTCGGGAAGGCCGAAAGAAGCTCCGGCGTCAGCGTCGGGTCCTCGGTGATCCGGCCGGCTTCGAGGGCCGCCTGCAGCGCCATCTTCGACGTCGAAAGCAACACCGCTAGCTCGGGGCGGGTTAGGCCGCGATTTTCCTGGGAGCGGCGCATCAGCTCTTCGTTCGACTCGAGGCCTTCCACCGCGCGGTTGAGGCGGCCGCTGTCTTCTAAAATCTCGATCGCCCGGATCAGCGGCGGCAGGTCGGCCGCGCCGCCGCGCTCGGCAATGGACAAAGCCAGCGTCTGGAGGCGGTTGTCCTCCAGCACGATGGCCGCCACCTCGTCCGTCATTTCCGCGAGCAACGTGTTGCGGTCCTCGAAGTCCAAGCGGCCTTCGATCATTTCCCGATTGAGCGGGATCTTGATGTTGACCTCGTTGTCCGAACAGTCGACGCCGGCCGAATTGTCGATGAAGTCGGTGTTGATCCGCCCGCCGGCCTGCGCGAACTCGATCCGCCCCGCCTGGGTGATGGCGAGGTTGGCGCCCTCGCCGAGCGCCTTGGCGCGGATGTCGCAGCCGGTGATACGGATGGCGTCGTTGGCGGGATCGCCAACCTCGGCATTGCTCTCGCTCTTGGCGCGGATGTAGGTGCCGATGCCGCCGAACCAGACGAGGTCCACCGGCGCTTTGAGGATGGCGGTGATGAGGTCGGCGGGCGCGGCTTCCTCGCCCTCCAGCCCTAGCAGCGCGCGCACCTGCGGCGACAGCGGAATGGTCTTCTGGCTGCGCGGGAACACCCCGCCGCCGGCTGAGATCAGGCTCTTGTCATAATCTTCCCAGCTGGAGCGCGGCAGCTCGAACAAACGCGCGCGCTCTTCCCAGCTCCTTGCAGGATCGGGATCGGGATCAAGGAAGATGTGGCGGTGGTCGAAGGCGGCGACCAGCTTGATCGCTTTCGACAGCAGCATGCCGTTGCCGAACACGTCGCCGGACATGTCGCCGACGCCGGTGACGCGGATGGGCTGGGTCTGCACGTCCACGCCCATTTCGGCAAAGTGGCGCTGCACGGATACCCAGGCGCCTTTGGCGGTGATGCCCATCGCCTTGTGGTCGTAGCCGTGGCTGCCGCCGCTGGCGAAGGCGTCGCCCAGCCAGAAGCCGCGCTCAAGCGCGATGGCGTTGGCGACGTCGGAGAAGGTGGCGGTACCCTTGTCGGCGGCGACGACGAAATAGGGATCGTCGCCGTCAAGGATGTGAACGCCCTCGGGGTGGGTCACCTTTCCGTCGACGATGTTGTCGGTGACCGACAGCAGCGAGCGGATGAAGATGCGGTAGCTTTCCGTGCCTTCGGCAAGCCAGGCGTCGCGGTCGGAAATCGAGGGAAGCTGCTTCGGGTAGAAGCCGCCCTTGGCGCCGGTCGGCACGATCACGGCGTTCTTGACCAGCTGCGCCTTCATCAGGCCGAGGATCTCCGTGCGGAAATCGTCGCGCCGGTCGGACCAGCGGAGGCCGCCGCGGGCGATCGGCCCGCCGCGCAGGTGGATGCCTTCGACGCGCGGGCTGTAGACCCAGATTTCGCGCCACGGCACCGGCTTCGGCAGGCCAGGCATCTTGGCGCTGTCGAGCTTGAACGCGAGCGCTTCGTCGGCGGCCGGCGAGAAAGCGTTGGTGCGCAACGTGGCGGAGATCACGCCCAGGAACAGGCGGAGGATCCGGTCCTCGTCGATCGCCGCGACCTGCGCGAGGCTGTCGCGGATCGCGCGCTCGGCCTCGGCCGAGGCTTCGGCACGTGCGCCTTCGCGGGCGGGATCGTGCAGCGCGTCGAACAGCGACACCAGCGCCTGAGTCACCGCAGGCGCACGGCGAAGCGCGTCCACCGCCGTGGCAAGGCTGTAGGAAACGCCGGTCTGGCGAAGGTAGCGGAACCAGGCGCGGAACAGCACCACGTCGCGGCGGCCGAGGCCGGCGGCGACAAGCAGCTGGTTGAACGGGTCGTTCTCAGCCTTGCCTTCCAGCACGTCGGCAATAGCGCGCTCGACCAGCTCGGCGCGCTCCAGCACCGTGGCCGCGTCGCCCGAGCGCATTTCGAGCACGAAGTCGTGTATGTAGCCGAGCTTGCCGTCGTCAAGCGCGGTCGGCACTTCCTCGAGCACCCGGAAGCCGAAATTCTCGAACACCGGCACCGCGTCGGACAGCGGGATGAGCTCGCCCAAACGGTAGGTCTTGAGGCGAAGCCGGTTCGGCGCTTCCTCGTCGCCGCGGTAGAGCCGTGCACCGCGCTGACCCATGCCGTGAAGCGAGCAAATCCGCAGGATGTCCTCCGCCGCTTCCTCGGGTGAGGTGTGCAGCCGGTAGCCTTCCGGAAAATCGGACAGGTAGGAGATTGCAAGGCGCGTGGCGCGCTGCGGGCCGACCGAATTGCCGAGCGCTTCCTCGACCGCCGGCTCCCAGCCGCGCACCATTTCGTGGAGGCGGCGGTTGAGCTCGGCGACGTTCGGCGTCTCAGTCTCGGGGCCGACGTAGAGCGTGTAGCGGATCAGCGCGAGATCGCCGTCGCCGAGCTCCACCGACCAGTTGGAGATGCGGCCGTCAGCTTCGGTCTCGATCATGGTGCCGATCGCCAGACGGCGGCGGGTGGTGAGCTCATCTCGGGGCAGCCAGACGAAGGCGAACATATTGCCCTTGAGCAATGAGCGGACGAGCACGATGGTGGGCCGCGGCCGGTCGGCGAGCGACATGGCGGTGGTGACGAGCTCGCGCACGCAGTCCATCGACAGGCTGACGAGCAGATCGTGGGGGAGAGCGTTCACCGCATGGCGGAGCGCCTTGCCGCTGTGGCCGGACGGATCGAAGCCGAATTCCTGCTCTAGCTGGGTGAGGCGCGCGCTGAGCAGCGGCACCTTTTCTACCGGCGAGGTCAAGGCTTCGCTGGTCCACAAGCCGGCATGTACGCCGATGCCGGTCACCTTGTCGCCATCGCGAACCGGCACGACGACGAGGTCGAGCGGCACGCGGCGGTGAACGGAGGAGCGGCGCTCCGCCTTGGCGAGCAGGGGCACGGAGCCGCCGTCCTTAAAATAGTTGATCGCGCCGATCGAGCCGCCGGGATCGGTAGGGTCGCCGGGCAGGCTGAACAGGCCGAGCGCTTCACGCGGCGGACCGTCGGGGTTTTCGACTTCGTAGCCGAGCAGGGTCATCGCGCCGTTGGCGAACCAGCGCAGCAGGGCCGCGCCTTCCTCGTCGCCCGCTTCCTCAGCATCCCGGCGCATCCGCGCCTGCATCGCCCGCCAGTCGCCCACTGCCGCGCGCACGTCGGCAAGCACGCGGTGGATTTCCGACACCACTTCCTTGCGGCCGCGCGCATCCTCGCGGTCGACCTCCAGGTACATCATCGACTCGCGGCGCTCGGGATCCTCGCAGAGCGGCTCGAGCGCGGTCAGCGTGTTGTCGCCATCGCGGGTCACGCAGACGACCGGGTGGAGCAAGCGGTGAACGGTGAGGCCGCGTGCCGCCAAGGTGTTGGCCACGGAATCGACCAGGAACGGCATGTCGTCGTTGACGATGGCGATGCGCATGCGGCGCTGGCCGAGCGCGCCGCCCATGGTTTCAACCCGGACGAGCGGCTCGCCGCGGCTGCGGCGAAGCGCGCAGGCGGCGACGAATTCGGCCGCTTCGCGCCGTCGGTCCTCGCCGAAATCCGCGACCTCGCCGGGCAGCGCGCCGGTGACGAGAGCGTGGGAAAGGGCTTCGAGAATCTGCACGTCGGCGGTTTGCGCCGCGACCATGCTGTCCGAGTTCATATCTTGGCTCCGAAGGATCGGCGCCGGCAGCGCCGCGGGGATGCCGGGCCCTATGCTCCCGCGCGCCGCGAGGGGCAACCCCCGCGAGGGCGTCAGCGCCAGCCGAGCGAGCGCCGCTTGCGCATGATCAGGGTCGGCCACTCGCCGTGCTCCACCCGGCCTGCGAGCATCAGACCGTGGCGACGATAAGCACCGGCGACGCTTTCCGCCTGATGGTCGAGGAGACCGGCGAGGATCAGCCGCCCGCCCGAAGCAAGCGCCCTCGACACGGAAGGCGCCATCTCGATCAGCGGCGGCGCAAGGATGTTGGCGATGATCAGGTCGTAAGGCCCGCGGGCCTTGAGGCGGGGATGGTCCATCCCTTCCGCGACGGCGGGTTCGAGCTGCCCGCGAAGCCGGCCGAGCTTCACCCCGTTGATGCCGGCATTCTCCTCGGTGACTTCGATCGACACCGGATCGATGTCCGAGGCGGCGGCAAGGGCGTTCGGCCACAGGCGCATCGCCGCAAAGGCGAGCAAGCCGGTGCCGGTGCCGAGATCGAGGACATCCGTGAAATTCACGCCCTGGTCTTTCAGCCGCGACAGCGCGACTAGGCAGCCGCTGGTGGTTTCGTGCTGGCCGGTGCCGAAGGCGCGGCCGGCGTCGATTTCAAGCGCGATCGCGTCGACGGGGATGGAATCGCGGTGCGCGGGGGTGTGAACGTAAAAGCGGCCGGCGCGGATCGGCTCAAGGCCGCCCTGGCTGAGCGTCACCCAATCGCGCTCCTCAACCCGCTCCACCACCGGCTCGGTGCCGGCGGCGCTTGGGACGAGGCTGCGCAGCAGCGCGACCATGTCGGTGCCCGGTTCCTCGCCGAAATAAGCGTCCATCCGCCATTCGTCGGGGCGTGCGGGATCGGGCTCGCTGGTCATCAGCACCGGCGGGCTGTCGAGCAAAGCGAGCTGCGGAACGTCTTCGGTCAGCGCCTCGGCTTCAGCCTTGCTGCAGGGGAGGGTGACCTTCCAACTCGCCCCGTCAGCGGACATAGGAAGCGCCGTTGACGTCGATCACGGCGCCGGTCGAGGACGGCGGCGCGTCGACGGCGAGCCAGCGCACAGTCTCGGCAACCTCGTCCGCGGTGGCGACGCGGCCGAGCGGAATGTCGGCGGTAATCTGCTGCCCGCCGCGGCTGGCGAGATAATCCTCAACCATCTCCGACGCGGTGAAGCCCGGGCAGACGGCGAAAGCCAGAATGCCCTCGCCGGCATAAGCGCGGGCGATCGACTTGGTCATGCCGACCATGCCCGCTTTGGACGCGGCATAATGCCAGTGCGCGGGCGAATCGCCACGGTAGGCGGCGCGGCTGGCGATGTTGACGATGCGGCCGCCGCCATTCGCCCGGAAGTGGGTGACGGCCAAGCGGCACAGCTCGGCGGAGGCGGTGAGGTTGATGCGCATGGTGCGCTCCCACGCGTCCACCCAGGCGCCATGCTCCATGTCGATGGGCGCGGCTTCGAACACGCCGGCATTATTGACCAAAACATCGATCCGCCCGCCGGAGCGCTCCACAGCCGCGTTCCACAGCGCTTCGGCCGCGCCCGGCTGGTCCAGATCGGCGCCGATCAGCCCGTCGCCACCGCGCGAGCTGTGGCCCACTGCGTTGTGGCTGTGGAGGGCGGCAAGAATGGCCTTGCCGATGCCGCGGCTGGAGCCGGTGACGAGGATGTTGCGGGTCTGGGTCATGGCGGCGTGCCTAGCCCGCCGCGCCGCCGCTTTGAACCCCCCGCCCACGCGGTCCGCCGCGCCGCGAAAACGCTTCGCAAAGCGCGAGCGGCGGAATAGTCTTCGCCGCATGGGGGAAAGCGAATCCTTGTTCGAGGATGTGCCGCAGGTGGGCTCGGCTGACCGGCTGACGCTTGACCTCGACGGCTGGGAAGGTCCGCTCGACCTCCTGCTCACCCTTGCGCGGTCGCAGAAAGTGGACCTGCGCGAAATCTCCATCCTGGCGCTGGTGGAGCAATATCTCGGCTTCATCGCCGACGCCAAGAAGCTGAAGCTGGAGATCGCCGCCGATTATCTGGTGATGGCCGCCTGGCTTGCCTACCTCAAATCCTGCCTGCTCCTCCCCAAGGACCCGGCGCAGGACCCCAGCCCCGAAGAGCTTGCGATGCGGCTTCAGCTTCGCCTCCAGCGCCTTGCCGCGATGCGTGAGGCGGGCGCGCGGCTGGTGGCGCGCGACCGGCTGGGCCGCGACGTGTTTACGCGCGGCGCACCCGAAGGGCTTCGGGTAGTGAGGAAGTCGCTGTGGCAGGCGGAGCTGTACGACCTCATTTCCGCATACGGTTCGGTGCGGGCGCGGACGGAGCCGGCGATTCACATGGTCCACCGCCGCCCGGTGATGACGCTT
The DNA here is from genome assembly GCA_036386995.1 of Allosphingosinicella sp. GTDB lineage: Bacteria > Pseudomonadota > Alphaproteobacteria > Sphingomonadales > Sphingomonadaceae > Allosphingosinicella. Next base: position 19,375 of record DASVUO010000022.1, read on the forward strand.
GATGAAGCGCTCACCCGAGTAGAGCGGATGCTCGGGATGCGGGTGCAGTGGACTCGAATCGAGGCGTTTCTCCCGGAAACCGGCGACGGCGAGTACCGCAAGTCCGCGCTTGCTTCGAGCTTCGTCGCCGCGCTCGAGCTGGCCAAGCGCGGCCGGCTCGAGCTCGACCAAAAATCGGCCTTTGCGCCGCTTTTTGTGCGGGCGGCATGACCCCGCTCTGCGACGACCTTCGCGCCGTCGAGGCGGTGCTGTTCGCCGCCGCCGAGCCGATGAGCGCGGACGATATCGCCGAGCATGTCGGCGAGGGCATCGGCGTGAAGGCCGTGCTGGCCGAACTCGAAGGCCACTATGCCGGGCGCGGCATCAACCTCGTCGAGCGCGGCGGCAAGTGGCACTTCCAGACCGCCGCCGACATGGCGCACCTGCTTCGCCGGGAGCGCGACGAAAGCCGCAAGCTTTCCCGCGCCGCCGTCGAGACCCTTGCGATCATCGCCTACCACGAGCCGGTCAGCCGCGCCGAGATCGAGGCGATCCGCGGCGTTCAGATATCCAAGGGCACCCTGGACGTGCTGATGGAGGCGGGCTGGGTGCGCCCCGCCGGCCGCCGCGAAGTGCCGGGGCGCCCGCTCACTTATGCAACCACCGGCGCCTTCCTCACCCACTTCGGGTTGGAGAGCCGCCGCGACCTGCCCGGCATCGAGGACCTCAAGGCGGCCGGCCTGCTCGATCCGATCGACGCGGCGCTTGAACAGCTAGCGCTGGAAACCGGGCCCGAGGGGGACTAGGTAGGCGGCCAAGCCTTTATTCGGAGTTTTCAGGTCATGGGTGGTTTCAGCATCTGGCATTGGCTGATCGTCGGGATCATCATTCTCCTGCTGTTCGGCAAGGGCCGCTTCTCCGACATGATGGGCGATGTCGCCAAGGGCCTGAAGAGCTTCAAGAAAGGCATGAGCGACGAGGACGAGGTGCCGCCGCGCGCGACGCCGGCCGCAGAGCCCCGCCGCCTGCGCGACGACACCACGCTTGAGGTGCCGGCCGAGCGCACCCGCGACCTCGACGGCAGCGACGCGCGGCGCGAGCCCTGATCCGCACGCCTCCGCCCGGCTAGGCGCCCCATGTTCGACATCGGCTATTCCGAGCTGCTGGTTATCGCCGTGGTGGCGCTGATCGTGATCGGCCCTAAGGATCTGCCGCGGGTGATGCGCACCGTCGGCCAGTGGGTCGGCCGCGCCCGCGGCATGGCGCGCCACTTCCGCTCGGGCGTCGACACCATGATCCGCGAAGCCGAGCTAGAGGAAATGGAAAAGAAGTGGCGCGAGGAAAACGACCGGATCATGCGCGACCATCCGATGGTGGCCGGTTGGGACGCCGCCGCGCCCCTGCCCGCGCCGGACGGGCCGCAGGGCGAGGCGCGCACTGCGCTTCCTGAAGCCGAGCCCGAGCCTGAGATCGGTGAGGACGACCGTCGGCCTTTGCCTGCCCCGCCCGCGCGCCAGCCCGGTGAGCCGCTGCCGTGAGGGACCTCGACGAAAGCCGCGCGCCGTTGATGGAGCATCTGGTGGAGCTGCGCAGGCGGCTGATCTGGTCGTTCCTGGCCCTCGCGGTCGCCTTCGCGGTGTGCTTCTATTTCGCCGACAAGATCTTCGCCTTCCTCGCCCAGCCGCTGGTCCACGCCTTTGGCGAAGGGCAGGGGACGCTCATCTACACCAAGCTGTACGAAGCCTTTTTCGTGCAGATCCGGGTCGCGCTGTTCGCGGCCTTTTTTCTCGCCTTTCCGATCATCGCCAACCAGATCTGGCTGTTCGTCGCGCCCGGCCTCTATTCGAAGGAAAAGAAGGCCTTCCTTCCCTTCCTGGTCGCGACGCCGGTGCTGTTCACGCTCGGCGGGGCGCTTGCTTATTACGTGGTGATGCCGACCGCGTTCAAATTCTTCCTGCAATATGAAGGCAATCTGGGCGGCATCAAGCAGGAGGCGCTGCCGGCGGTCGGCGAATATCTGTCGCTGGTAATGCACTTCATCTTCGCCTTCGGCATCGCCTTCCTGCTGCCGATCCTGCTGATGCTGCTCGAGCGGGCCGGCATCGTTACCCGCGACCAGCTGAAGAAGGGCCGGCGCTACGCGATCCTCGGCGCCTTCGTGATCGCCGCCGTGGCGACTCCGCCCGACGCCATGTCGCAGTTCATGCTCGCGATCCCGCTGATGCTTTTGTACGAATTGTCGCTGATCGCGATCTGGTTCACAGAGAAGCGCCGGGCCAAGGAAGCCGCTGGCGAAGGCGACGCGGCGGACGCCTGACCAGCGGCTCCGCCTCAACGAAAAAGGCCGCCCCGAAGAGCGGCCTTCTTGAAGAAGTCCCGAGGGACTTGCCTCAGGTGGCTTTGTCGCCGGCGTTGCCGACCGATTCGATATCCTCACCGGCGCCCTTGACGGTGTTGCAGGCGCTCAGCGCAAGGCTGGTGGTGATGGCGAAAAGGGTAAGAAGCTTACGAGCCATGATCTTTCTCCTGTGCTGCCCCGGCACGCTTGGCGCGCCGCAAGCCGGCGAAGGGTGAAATGCGCGCGGGCGAAACTTGGTTCCGGAGGGGAAACATGTGCCGCCCGCGCGTGGCATCAGATGGCCTTGTCACCGGCCTCGCCAACCGACTGAACGTCTTCGCCGACACCCTTGACGGTGTTGCAGGCGGAAAGGGCGAGGCTGGTGGTGATGGCGAAAAGGGTGAGAAGCTTACGGGCCATGATGGGTCTCCACTGGAAGCCACCCGATGCCGAAGCGCCGGTGCGGCAGGTGAAGGCGTAAAGCGCCGGGGCGGCGGCTGGTTCCGGCCGCGCATCAATCGCGCGCCGGTTTGAGCGCGGAACGGGGCGAGCGGCTTTGGCTGATCGCCCGACCGCAGGCAAAGAAAAAGGCGCCTGGAGGGGCGCCTTGCTTGATCCTGAAGAAATGCGAGCCCGGAGCGGCCATCGGGGGGGGGGGGCTGGTGGCGGCTCCGGGCTCGTCGTGGATAGCGAGAGCGGGGGGGCAAAAGGTCGCTATCCGAAGTACATAACCCGCAAAGCCCGATGGGGTTCCGGCGGGGATTTGAATTTCCTGAAAATTTTTGCCTGCTGAAGCAGTTGCTTCGCCAACGCTTACGGCTCGGAAGATGCGAACTGTCCGCCCGCGCCGGCAGCAAAAAAAAGGCGCCGAAGCGGCGCCTGTCTGGAAAGGGGTGAGCCCGGAGCCGCCACCGGGGGGGGGGGGGAGGTTGGCGGGTCCGGGCTCATTTCTTTTGAACAGCGAGAGCGGGGGGGCAAAAGGTCGCTGTCCGAGGTGCATAACGGCGAAGGCGAAAGTGGGTTCCGCGCGGCGGCATGAAAAAATCGACGCGGTGCATTTTTTCGCAACCGCTTGGCCTTTCGGGGGATTGAGCAGGAAAAGAAGGAGCCCCGATCCGTGCCGAAGCCCCCGAAATCGACGCCGCACAGCGACCTTACCGGCGTTCACCGCGACGAGAAAACCAACATCGAAAGCTCGATCGAAGCGGGCCAGGACGCGGGCACGCTCGCCAAGGACCAGAAGCGCTCGGTCGGCTACCCCGATTATTCGGAAGACGAGACCAACCCGGAGGGGCCGCGCCCCTAGGGCTCAGCTCAGATCGGCCTTGCCGACCACGGCGATGGCGAGCGCGTAGCGGCCGCTGTCCTGATCGCGGGTGATCGCCGAGCGGAGCTGGCGCGAGAGGCCGGTCACGATCCGCTCGAAACGATCGGAGAGGTTCTCGTCGCAGGGGATGTCGGCGCGCAGGCTTTCCGACTCGATCGCCAGCCCCGCCGTTCCCGCCGTCTCGCCGTCGGTGAGCGAGATCGTCACGTTCTGCGCGCCGCAGAACATCGCGAATTCCACCAGCTCCGTGATCAGGAAAGCGACGGAGACGGCCACGTCCTGGGTGACGTAATATGGCTCGAGGTCGAGCCGGATCGCCATGTTGGAGGCGACGTTCGGCGCGGTGGCGCGCAGGTTCGCCGCCAGTTCGGAGATCAGCGGCTTAAGGGCGACGCCGCGATTTTCCTCCAGCTCGGCATAATGGTTGCGGTGCACGACCGCGAGCGCGTCGACCCGGCGCTGGATGGAAGCGTAAGCGGATGCCACGTCCTCGCTGGCGGCGCCGCGGGCGTGGAGGTTGAGCAGGGAGGCGACGACCTGGAGGTTGTTCTTCACCCGGTGGTGAACTTCGCGGACCAGCCGGGTCTGCCGCTCCACCGCCGCTTCCAAATCGGCTTCGTGGCGGGCAACGGTGCGCGCGACCTGGTCGAAAGCTTGGGCAAGCGCCTCGATCTCCTGCGCGGGGGACCATAGGCGCGGGATGTCGAGCGCGGTGTCGCCAGGCTGGTAGGAAGAAACGGCCCGCTGCATCCGCACCAGCGGGCGAAGCAGCAAGCGGTCGGTCACCAGCCAGCCGACGAAGGCGGCGGCGAGCCACATCAGCACCGGCAGCAGGATGGTCAGCACGCCGAGCGCGGAGATCGGCACGGCGCTGAGCGCGATGTTGAGCCGCATCTGCCCGCTCGCCACCGGCGCCGATCCGCGCACGGTTTGCATGAAGGCGCCGCCGTCATAGCCGTCGCGAAGCACCATTCGCCGGCCGCCTTGCACCAGTTCCAGGTCGAAATTGCGGCTGGTGCCGGGGATGAAGGAGAGTTCGGACAGCATCGCGCGCGGGAATTCGGCAACGCCCTGGATGCGGCCTTCGGTGCCGAACACGGTGAGGCGAAGGGCGCTTCCGTCAGGCAGGATCTCGGCCGTCGTGGCACTGCCGGCGGCAGGCGCTGTTTCGGGGGGAAGCCGCATGCCCGACGACGCGCAGGCGGGCCTGCCGCCCGTCCCGAACAAGGCATAGCGGCCGTGTGCGGGTCCCTGCTCGAGCCGGGCAAGCGTGGTCTCGCAAATCCGCGATCGGGGGGGCGCAACCGCGATCGCGGCGCCGGCGGTGTCGATGGTGATGGTGGCGCGCGACAAAGCGGCGTTGATCCGCTGCGCCTTGATCTCGAGCCGACTGAGCGTTTCCTCGCGGCGGTCGGCGCTGTTCTGCTTGGCGCTTTGCAGGGACGCGAGCACCGCGATCAGGCCGAGCGGAAGCAGAGCGAGGCTCAGGATGAGCAGCATCTTCGCCCCGGTCGAGAGCCGGGCGAAACGCGCGCCGAACCAGCCTTTTTGCTCTTTGGTCACGAAATTTCACCGCCTGGGCGGCGGCTCTTAACCAAGCTTGCCGAGCAAATCGAGGAATTCTGGCGGAATGCTTTCGTCGATGGTCTGCTGGTACGCCGCGCGCAGGGCGTTGCCGACTTCGGGCGTGGTGCCGCGCTTTTTGCGAACCTTGGGAGCTTCGGTGGTGTCATGACCTTCGGGGGAAGGCGCCGACCGGCGCCTGCGCTCGTCATCCTTGTCGTTCGCGAAAGTCAAATCCACTACCCCTAACGGCCGTGCCGCCCGCTGTTCTTGCCAGGGCGAACCGCACGCCGGCTGTTGCCGGTTGTACGAAGCATGCCCCGCTCCGCGTGCGAAATAATCGCCCGCAGTCGGCGTGGAAACAAAAAACTGTGCCAATGGTTCCACCCTCTCATGCGGGAGCAAGCGGGGCGAATTTCCACCACCGTTTCTTTCGCCGTGCGTGCCCATGGGGGCAGGGTTGCAAAGCGCTTCCCACCCTCTCAATAGGGCCGCAGGGATTTGGATAGGAGTCGTAACGAATATGTCGCTCGGTCAGGAACTCGCGCCCCACCTTCCCTTTTTGCGGCGCTACGCCCGCGCCCTGACGGGAAGCCAGGGGCATGGCGACAATTTCGTGCGCGCAACCCTTGAAGCCATTGTCGCCGCGCCCGGCGATTTCCCGCGCGACGTCGATCCGCGCCTCGGTCTCTACCGCACCTTTCACGCTATCTGGTCCTCCGCCAATATCGAGGAGGATCCGGGCTCGGCCTCGTCCAGCGACCATGAAGGCATTGCCCAGGCCCGCCTGGCGCAGATCACGCCCCTCTCGCGCCAGGCGCTGCTGCTCACCGCCATGGAAGGCTTCACGCCGGAGGACGCCGGCTACCTGATTGGCGCTGAGCCGAGCGAGGTGGAAAGCCTGGTTTCGGAAGCGCTTGCCGAAATCGAGCGCCAGACCCGCGCCGAAGTGCTGATCATCGAGGATGAGCCGATCATCGCGATGGACATCGAAACAATCGTCCGCGATCTCGGCCACTCGGTGACCGGCGTCGCCGTTACCCGCGACGAGGCCTATGCGCAGGCCATGGCTCGCCGCCCGGGCCTGGTGCTCGCCGACATCCAGCTCGCCGACGACAGTTCGGGCATCGATGCGGTCAAGGACATCCTTGCCGAGTTCAACGTGCCGGTGATCTTTATCACCGCCTTCCCCGAGCGCCTGCTGACAGGCGAACGGCCGGAGCCGACCTTCCTCATCACCAAGCCGTTTCAACGCTCCACGGTAAAGGCGGCGATCGCCCAGGCGCTGTTTTTCGACCAATCCACTATCCCGGCCTGAGCGAAGCTGGGGAACCGGGGAGCCGAGCGGACGTTGGCGCCCTGTAACGAGTGGAATCAGGGCATCATGGACGACGGCAACCAACATATCGACACGACCCGCGCGCGCGCCGGGGCGACCCCGCACATGACGCGGTACATCCTGCCGATCTCGGTGGGACTGGTTGTGATCATCTTCGCGCTGCTGTTGTTGTTCTGGCGCTGACGGCCTACTTACACCTCTTCGGGGCGCGCCCGTAGGGCGCAGCAAGAGCATGACCGAAATCAGTACAGCGTTTTCCAGCGGGGGCAGCTTGAGCCAACAGCCGGCATCAGCGGACGATGAAATCGAAACGGAGCGGCCAGAACCCGTTCCGTTGCCCGACAACGAGTTCAAGGATCAGCTTGCGCAGGTCATTCCGCACCTGCGCGCCTTTGGCCGCTCCCTTTCGGGAAGCCGCGACCTTGCCGACGATCTCGTGCAGGAAACGCTTCTGAAAGCGTGGGCCGCGCGCAAGCGCTTCCAGGCCGGCACGAACATGCGCGCCTGGACTTTCATCATCTTGCGCAACCTCTTCCTTAGCCAGATGCGCCGCGCGCGCTTCAAGGGCGAATGGGACGAGATCACCGCCTCCAAATTGCTCGCCGCGCCGGCAAGCCAGGACCGCCACGTCGAGCTCGGCGACATGCAGCGCGCGCTTCTCCACCTGCCGCAACCGCAGCGCGAGGCCTTGATCCTC
>DASVUO010000023.1:0-12014 GCA_036386995.1 Allosphingosinicella sp.
GTGAAGGAGGAAGTGGGGCTGGAGGTGACCGGCCTCACCCGCCTATCCGAACACTTCAACGGTGCGGAAGGGAAGCGCGACACGATCTTCCTGTTCGCGGCCAAAGCCGACGGCGAGCCGGAGATCGACAGGGTGGAACTGGAGGACGCGCGCTTCTTTCCGCTCGATCGGCTGCCGGACAGCGTCTCAACCGCGACGCTGCGCAGGATTGCGGAATATCGTGGGGAGCGGACGCCGGACGGCCGCTGGTAGGGCTTAGGCCTCGGCGCCGCCCTGATCGGCGGGGCCCCCCTTGAGCACGAAGCGCTTGTCGCAATAACCGCAGTCGACATAGCCCGCTTCGTCGATCTGCATGTAGACGCGGGGGTGGCCGAGCGCCGCCTGGGTCTCGGCGGCGCCGTCGCAGGCGACGCGCGGCGTGGACACATAGCTGATCTCGGGCGTGAAGCGATCTGTCTGCATGGAGGGCGCCATTAGCCGACCGCGCTGCGGCGGGCAATCGGCTGGGGAGGGCGGATTCCAGGACGGCCCGCAACCTGCCTGCGACGAAGAGGTGCAACGGACGGGGCCGCGGCACGTTGGGGGCTTTGGAAGCGGCGGGGCCTTGTTGGAGTAAACGGCTATGAAGAAGCTTCTTATCGCAACGGCGGCGCTTGGCGCGCTTGCCACGGCCGCACCGGCGGCGGCGCAATATTCGAACCAGAACAGCCAGGGCGCGTACGGCAACGTCAACGCCGGCGGTGCGGTTGGCGTCCAGAACCGGCTCGCCCGGCTCGAAACCCGTATCCAGGCGGGCGTCCAAGCCGGCACCATCGACCGCACGGAAGCGCGTACCCTGCGCATGCAGCTGCGGGACATCACCCGCCTCGAACGGCAATATAGCCGCAACGGCCTGTCCCAGCAGGAGCGGCAGGACCTGCAGATGCGGGTCCGTAACTTCCGCGACCAGCTTGCCATGGCCGACGGCCAGCGCGGCAACGGCCAGTACGGCTATAATGACGGCGCCTACGGCCAGGGCGGCCCCTACGAAGCCTATTGCGAGGACAATGGCTCGAGCGGCGGCCTCGGCGGGATCATCGACAGCATCTTCGGCGGCGGCAACAACAGCAGCCGGGATTGCGAAACCGGCGTCCGCGTCGGCCAGCGGGTGAGCGGCAACCTGTATGCCGTACCGGTTAACCTGCGCTCGCGCTACCGCGACGGCAACGGCGTCTATTACCGTTCGGACGGGCGCAACATCCTGCAGATCGACGCGCGCACGCAAACGGTGCTGCGGGTCTACGATCTCTACTGATCGTAGCTAGCCGAAGCGTCTCGAAGAGGGCGCCGACCGAGGAGGTCGGCGCCCTTTTTTGTGCCTTCCCCGCCGGTTGGAGCCCTGGGCAAACTTAGCGTTTGGCGAATTTTTTCAATGAAGCTAAGGTCTTGCCAACCGGATGAGGGGAATCGTGATGCGTTTTGGACGGGTTGGAACGGCGCTGGCCGTGCTTGCGATGTTGTCAAGCTGCGGCGGCGGCGGCGGTGGCGGGAACACCGGCGGTAGCGGCGGCGGCGGCACCGGAGCGACGCCTCCTCCTCCTCCTCCCCCGGCGACCAGCGCAGGCTGCTCGCTTCGAGAACGCCAGGATTGGGCCTATGCGCAGCTCAACGAATGGTATCTGTTCCCCGAAACGCTGCCGACCAACCTCAACCCGAACAATTACTCCACGGTTGATGCCTATATCGACGCGCTGACGGCGAATGCGCGCGCCCAGGGGCGCGACCGCTTCTTCACTTACCTGACGTCGATCGCCGAAGAAAATGCCTATTACAACAGCGGCTCCAGCGCCGGCTTCGGCTTCCGCCTGGCCTACGACACCGGCGCCGGCCGCGTGTTCGTTGCCGAGACGTTCGAAGGCACGACCGCGCTTGCCGCAGGCATCGACCGCGGCACCGAGATCATCGCGATCGGCACCAGCGCAAGCAACCTCCAGACGGTGAGCAGCCTGATGGCGTCCGGTGGACCGCAGAGTGTGGTGAACGCGCTCGGCCCGAACAATACGGGTCTCAGCCGGGTGCTTCGCGTCCGTGACGCGGGTGCCTCGACAACGCGCGACGTGACGATCTCCAAGACCGATTACACGCTTGATCCGGTGTCGAGCCGTTACGGCGCCAAGATCATCGACGATGGCGGCAAAAAGGTCGGCTATCTGAACCTGCGCACCTTTATCAACACCGCCGATCCGGCGCTGCGCAATGCCTTTGCCTCGTTCAAGGCAGCGGGCGTCACGCAGTTGATCGTCGACCTTCGCTACAATGGCGGCGGGCTGGTTTCGATCTCCGAGCTGATGGGCGACCTGATGGGTGCGAACCGCTCGACATCCGACGTGTTCAGCTACACCACGTTCCGGTCGAGCAAGTCGCAGTATAACGAAACGGACTTCTTCTCGCCCTTGCCGCAGTCTATCGCGCCCATGAAGGTGGCGTTTATCGGCACCGGCAGCACCGCGTCGGCAAGCGAATTGCTGATCAACGCGTTCATCCCGTATCTCGGCAACAACATGGCCCTGATCGGCAGCAACACCTACGGCAAGCCGGTCGGCCAGATCGCGCTCGATCGCACCGCCTGCGACGACCGGCTGCGGGTGATCGCCTTTGCGACGCAGAATGCGAACAAGCAGGGCGATTATTACCAGGGCCTCGCCAAGACAGTGCCGCAAAGCTGCCAGGCGGCGGACGACATCACAAAGCCGCTCGGCGATCCGGCGGAAGCCTCCGTCGCCCGCGCGCTCGACTTCCTCGCCGGCCGCGCCTGCACGCCGATCACGGCAAGCGCCGGCGGCATCACGGCGCAGAGCGTGAAGGAAAATGTCGGCGGCAGCCTCCTCTCGCCGGAGCGGCCGAACACCGCCCAGCGCGAGACGCCGGGCTCCTTCTAAGGCTCAACAGGCCCGCCGCCGCTTCGCCTGCACCGTTTCTCCACGGGCAGGCGGGGCCGCGGCGGGTTTCGCCTTTGGCTTCAAGCGACTATATGGAGACCATGTCCCTACGCCCGTGGCGCGATATCGCGCGCCGTCCTTCGCGCCAGATCATGGTCGGCAACGTGCCCGTCGGCGGCGACGCGCCTGTCACGGTCCAGACCATGACCAACACGATCACTGCGGACGCCAGGGCGACGATCGAGCAGATCCGCCGCTGCGAGGACGCGGGCGCGGACATCATTCGGGTCTCCTGCCCGGACGTCGAGAGCACCGCGGCGCTCAAGCAGATCGTCCGCGCCAGCCGCGTGCCGATAGTCGCCGACATCCACTTCCACTATAAGCGGGCGCTGGAAGCCGCCGACGCCGGCGCCGCCTGCCTTCGCATCAACCCCGGCAATATCGGCTCGGCCGACCGGGTCCGCGAAGTGGTCAATGCCGCCAAGGCGAACGGCTGTGCGATCCGCATCGGCGTCAACGCCGGTAGCCTGGAGCGCGACCTGCTCGAAAAATACGGCGAGCCATGCCCGGAAGCCCTGGTGGAAAGCGCGCTCGACCACATCCGCCTGCTCGAGGAGCATGATTTCCGCGAGTACAAGGTGGCCGTGAAGGCCTCCGACATTTTCCTCGCCGTCGCGGCCTATCAGCAGCTCGCCGAGGCGGTGGATTGCCCGCTTCACCTCGGCATCACCGAAGCCGGGGGCTTACGCGGCGGAACGGTGAAAAGCGCGATCGGCATCGGCTCTTTGCTGTGGTTCGGGATCGGCGACACGATCCGCGTCTCCCTCTCGGCGGAGCCGGAAGAGGAAGTGCGGGTCGGCTTCGAGATCCTGAAGGGCCTCGGCATCCGCAACCGCGGCGTCCGCGTCGTCTCCTGCCCGTCCTGCGCCCGCCAGGGCTTCGACGTGATCCGCACCGTTCAGGCGCTGGAGGAGCGCTTGAGTCACATTCGTACGCCGATGTCGCTGTCGGTGCTCGGATGCGTCGTGAACGGCCCCGGCGAAGCGCGCGAAACGGATATCGGCATCACCGGCGGCGGCAACGGCCGGCACATGGTCTATCTTTCGGGCGTTACCGATCACCACGTCCAGGACGCCAACATGGTCAACCACATCGTTCGCCTGGTGGAAGCCAAGGCCGCCCAAATCGAAGCCGAGATGAGCGACGCGCCGTTGGTGGACGCCGCCGAGTGAGCGCCCATTGCTGCCACGACAAGGGCCATGAGCTCGAGCGGATCGCCCTCCACAAGGACATCCGCCGGGTCCTCGTTGTCGTGATGCTGCTTAACCTGATGATGTTCGTGCTGGAATTCGGCGCCGGCATCATCGCCGATTCCGCTGCGCTGATGGCCGATTCCGTCGACATGCTCGGCGACGGCCTGGTCTACGGCATCAGCCTCTACGCGCTTGAGCGGAGCCTGAAGTGGCGGGCAGGTATGGCGCTTGCCAAGGCGGCCTTCATTCTGGCGCTCGGCTTGGGCGTGATCGTCGAGATCGTATTGAAGATGCTGTGGGGCCACCCGCCGGCATCGGGGCTGATGCTGGTCTTTGGGGCGATGGCGCTGATGGCCAATGTCAGCTGCGTCGCCTTGCTCTGGCCGTACCGCCGCCACGACGTGAACCTGTCGAGCACCTTTGAGTGTTCGCGCAACGACGTGATGGCGAATGTCGGCGTCCTCGCCGCAGCCTTCCTGGTCGCCGCGACGGGCTCGCCCTGGCCGGACATCGCGATCGCCGCGGTGATCGCCTTCCTGTTCCTGCGCTCGGCGCTCAAGGTGACGCGCGACGCCTTACCGCAATATCGCCAGGCGTCGGCGCACGTGCACCACCCGGCGAATAAGCCGCTGCGCCCGTGACGAAGCGGCGGGCGTCCGCTATCGGCGCTCCATGCCTTCCACCGCACCTGCCAATAACGTTCTGATCCCCTTCGCGGTGGGTACGCTGGGCATTGCCTTGTTCTCCGCCATGGACGCGGTGATGAAGGGGCTGGCGCTGGCGATCGGGGCCTACAACGCCGTCTTCTGGCGGATGCTGGTGGGCCTTGCGCTCTCCGGCATCCTCTACTTCGGCCAGAAGCGGGTGAAGCCGACGCGCGAAGCGATGCGCTACCATGTCATCCGCGGGCTGATCGGTTCGGTGATGGCGCTGACCTTCTTCTGGGGCATTGCCCGGATGCCGCTCGCCGAAGCGGTGGCGCTGACCTTTGTCGCGCCCCTGATCTCGCTCTACCTCGCCGCGGTGCTTCTGAAGGAGCCGGTGGGCAGAACCGCCGTGTTCGCGTCCTTGCTCGGCTTCGCAGGCGTGCTCGTCATCGTCCTCAGCCAAGGCACGAGCGGCGATGGCAAGACGCGTGACCTGTGGGGCGCCGCCTCCATCCTCACCTCGGCTATGCTGTATGCCTACAACATCATCCTGATGCGCCAGCAGGCCTTGGTCGCCAAGCCGCTGGAGATCGCCTTCTACCAATATGTCGTGGTGGTGGCGGTGCTCGCGCTTGCCGCACCGTTCCTCGCCGTGCCGCCGCCGGCCGGGGAGTGGCCGGACCTGGTCTTCGCCGCCGGCCTCGCTCTGGTATCGCTGATGCTGCTCGCCTGGGCTTATCGCCGGGCGGAGGCGCACCGCCTGGCGCCCGTCGAATATACCGCGCTAATATGGGCCGCCTTGTTCGGCTTCGTGATCTTCGACGAGGAAGTCGGGATGGCGACGATCCTCGGCGCACTTCTGATCGTCACCGGCTGCGTCCTCGCGGCGCGGGGCAAGCACGCACCCGAACCCCATGTGGAGGCAATGCCATGAGCCCGGGTATGGCCTGGACCCTGCTGTGCATCGGCGGCCTGTTCGAAGTCGGCTTCACCACATGCCTGCGCTTCGTCGACGGCTTCAAGAACGTGCCGTGGACGATCGGCTTCCTCGTCTCCGTTACCCTGTCGATGGGCTTGCTCGAGCTTGCCGCACGGACGATCCCAATGGGCACGGCCTACGCCGTCTGGGGCGGCATCGGGGCGGCGGGAACGGTTATCGTCGGCATGTACTTCTTCGGCGAGCCGGTGAACTCGCTGCGCATCCTACTGATCCTCGCGCTGATCGGCTGCATTGTCGGCTTGCGGCTCAGCGCGGCATGAGCGTGGACAAAGGGCTCTTCGACTGGACCGCCGAGACGCTTGCGCCCCTGGGGACCGTGACGATGCGCCCGATGATGGGCGGCGGCACGCTTTACCTGGACGGCATTGTCTTTGCCCTGATCGATGAGGGCGAAATCTGGTTCAAGTCCGACAAGCAGAGCGACGCCCTCTGGGACACGCAAGGGTGCGAGCGCTTCCCCGTCGACTTCGGCAACGGCAAGGCGGGCACGCTGAACTACCGGCGCGGTCCCACCGACGTCTATGATGAAGCCGAAGCGATGCAGCGCTGCGCCAGCCTCGCATTGGAGGCCGGCGCACGTGCGGCGGCGAAGAAGAAGCCGAAAAAGCCGAAGCAGCCTTAACGCGGCCGCTGCGCGAGGTGCGGCGCGACTTCGGGGCTTTCCTCGATCGACCGCAGGAAGCGCGGGTCGGCGCGTTTGCGGGAGGCTTGTTCGTAGGCGTACCCCAAGGACAGGATCATCCCGTCCGACCATTTCGGGCCAAGGAACGAAAGGCCGACCGGGAGGCCCTTCACCAGCCCCATCGGGACGGTGAGGTGCGGATAGCCTGCCACGGCCGCAAAGCCGCCGGCGCCGCCGCCCGGGTAGGAATCGCCGTGCACCGTGTCGATCAGCCAGGCCGCGGCCACGGTCGGCCCGACGAGAGCGACGACGTCATTGTCCTTGAGCATCTTGTCGATGCCCTCGGCCCCGGCAAGGCGCAGGCTGGTGGCGCGCGCTTTCTTGTACTCGGGGTCGTCGAGGCCCTTGGTCTTCTCCGCTTCCTCGAAGGTGCTTTGGCCGAACAGCGACAGCTCGCGATCCGCATTGGCCTTGTTGAAGGCGATCACGTCGGACAACGTGCGGCTGGTGACGCTCGGCGGTGTGGTGGCGAGATAAGCGTTCAGGTCCGCCTTCAGTTCGGTGAGCAGCACCTGATATTCGCCCGCGCCCATTTCCGGCTTGCGCTCGAACTTGGCGATCTCGACCAGGATCGCGCCTTGTGCGCGAAGCGTGGCAAGCGCCTCCTCGAATCGCTCGTCCGTGCCGAAGCCGCTTGCGAAGCGCATCACGCCGATCCGCTTACCGCGCAGCGATTCGGTGGAAAGTTGAGCCGCATAATTGCCGCGGTACCGGTCGGCGTCCGCGGTCTGCGGATCGGCCGGGTCGCCGCCGGCCATGGCGGAAAGAACGAGCGCCGCCTCACGCACCGTGCGAGTCATCGGACCCGGCGTGTCCTGGCTGTGGCTGATCGGCACGATATGCGTGCGGCTGACCAGGCCGACCGTCGGCTTGAAGCCGACGATGCCGCTGATCGAGGCCGGGCAGGTGATCGACCCGTCGGTTTCGGTGCCGATCGCCGCCGGCACCATGCCCGCCGCGACCGCGACGCCGCTGCCGGAGGAGGAACCGCACGGGTTGCGGTTCAAGGCAAAGGCATTGCGGGTCTGGCCGCCGACCGCGCTCCAGCCGGAGACCGAGCTGTTGTCCCGAATGTTGGCCCATTCGCTGAGGTTGGTCTTGCCGACGATCACGGCGCCTGCCTCGCGAAGCCGCGCCACCAAGGGCGCGTCGCGGTTGGTAACGTTGTTGGCCAAAGCGAGGCTGCCGGCCGTAGTCGGCAGCGGCCCCTTAGACTCGATATTGTCCTTGATCAGGATCGGCATGCCGTGAAGCGGGCCGCGACGTCCGCTTGCGTCAAGTGCCCGCGCCTGCTCGCGCGCGGTCGGATCGAGCGCGATCACGGCGTTGACCAGCGGCTCCACAGCTTCGACCCGGCGAAGCGCGGCTTCCGTGTTGGCAACGGCGCTTTCTGTGGAGCTGAATTCCGGCGCGGGGCCAATCGTCGCCGGGCGCTGCATCGAGCAGGCGGCAAGGGGGATGAGGGCCGTGGCGGCGAGCAAGGCGGGAAAGCGCATCGGATCGGTCCTTTTCAGTTCAGCGAAGCGGCGTCAGCAGGGCGTCAAGCGTGCCCTTGCCGCCACCGGTGGCTTCGAAGCGGGGATAGCGAAGGCCTTCGTGCCAGTGGAGATCCACCGTGCGGTAGCTGTCGCCCGATTGGACCAGCAGCCGCACCGGCTCCTTTGTGCCCGCAACCGCCTTGATCGCGCGCTTCAGCGCGTCGCCGTCGAACGTGCGGCCGTTTACCGCAACGATCTTAGAGCCGACGGTGAGGCCGGCGTCAAAGGCGGCGCTGTCCCAGATCACGCTGGTGACGGTGCCGTCCTTGCTGCTGAGGGTGAAGCCGCCCGAATAGCTGAGGTCGATCGCGCTGCGCTTCTTCTCGCCCGACTTGAACCAGTCGGTCGGCTCGGCGGTGTAAACCAGCCGGTAGCCGCCTTGCGTGAAGCCTTCGAGCGGCGCCCGCTCCGAATAGCCGTTGAGGCGGCGGTTGAGGTATCCGGCCCAGTCGTAGGGCTGCACCCGGTTAAGCGTCGCCGCGACTTCGTCCAGCGTATAGGTGAGCTCGCCATAATCGCGGTCGTTGACGCCGAAAAACGCGCGGGCGAAATCGTCGATCGAGCGGCGGCCCTTCGACTGGGTGCGGATGATCCGGTCGACGTCGGTCCAGATCAGCAGGCCTTCATTGTAATAATCCTCCGACCGCTGCCAGCCGCGCCACGGCTGCGGGGAGCGCTGGGCGATGATCGGATCGTTGGTGGTGTCCACCAGCGGCCGCCAGCTCCGGCCCGGTGTCGCCTGGTCGTAAGTCGCGGCGATGGAGGCGAGGGCGTCGAGCGTCTCCTGCTTCGACAGCATGCCGGAGCGGGCGTCGAGCACATAGCCCCAGAATTGCGTCTGGCCTTCATAGACCCAGAGCAGGCTGTTCTGCATCGGCGTGCGGTAATCGGGCGTCCAGGCATCCTTGCCGCGGCGATATTTGCCGTTCCAGCTGTGCACATATTCGTGCGGAAGCAGGTTGCGGTCGCTTTGCGCGCTTTCCCAGTCGGTGAAGTAGCCGGTCTTCACCCCGTTTTCGGAGCTTCGGTGATGCTCAAGGCCGATGCCGCCGAGGTTGTTCGAGATCGACAGCAGGAAGTTGTAATGGTCGTAATGCTGCGCGCCGAACAGCTTCACCGCCTGGGTGACGAGGTTGCGGTGGAGCGCGATCTGCTCGTCGGTGGCGGCAAGCTCGCTTTCGTTGTCGGCGAACACGTCCAGCGCGACGTCGCGGCTCAAGGGGATGCTGCGCGAATAGGCGCCGGCAAGCACCGGCGAGTCGGCGAGGATTTCGTAGGTGGTCGGCTGGTAGGTGATGGTGGACGTGCCGCCGCCGCTTGCCGGGCGAAGCGCGGTTGCCGCCTTCCAGCCCTTAGGGAGGGTGAGCGTCGCCTGCACCGGGATCTGCCGGGTGTAATAGCCGGCCGGGTAGAGCGTGGTGGAGATCCACTGGATGCTGGCAAGCTCCGGCGTCATCACCGTCCGGCCCTGGTCCGAATTGGTGGCGGACACGAACTGGAATTCGACGTCGATCGACTTCACGCCCGCGGGAACGTCGACGTGAAAGGCGTAGACGTCGAGGTCGTCGCGCCGCCAGGTGAGGCGCTTGCCGCCGGCATTGATCTTCAGGCCCGCGACCTTGTTGATCTGGCCGCTCGGCGAGTGCGCGCCCGGGATCCACTTGGGGTAAAGCAGAACAAAGTCGCCGGTGCGATCGACCGGGATCGTCTGACGAATCTGGAAGATGCGGCGGTCGATGTCGGTTGCATCGACGCGAACCTTCATGGTGCCGGGGTAGGGCACGTCCCGCGCCGCGGGAATCGTGTCGATCTTGGCGACCGGCTCCGCGCGGGTAAAATTGTCGGGGAGCTGCTGCGCGGCAACCGGCGCGGCGGAGAGGAGGAGAAGGGAAAGGAGGGGGAGGCGCATAAGCTTTGGACTCCGAACAGGACTCCTCGGCGCATGGCGCGGCGCGCTTCCCCTGTCCAGCGCCTCCCCGGCGAAAAACGATGCCCAGGCGGCGACTTAGGCGCTCAGCCCGCGTCCTTGGTCCGCTTGGCGAGGGCGATGGCCTCCTCGATCACCTTCAACGCTTCGTCCCGGTCGCCCCAGGTGCCGACGCGGACCCACTTCTCGGGCTCCAGGTCTTTGTAGTGGGTGAAGAAATGCTCGATCTGCTGGCGGATGATGATCGGCAGGTCCTCCCCTTCCTCGACATCGGCGAAATAGGGCGAGGTGCTCTTCACCGGCACCGCGAGAATCTTCTCGTCGCCGCCCGATTCGTCCTCCAGCCGAAGCACGGCGATCGGGCGCGCGCGCACCACCGAGCCTGAAATGAACGGCACGCGCGCCATGACCATCACGTCCAGCGGATCGCCGTCGGGCGACAGCGTGTGGGGGATGAAGCCGTAATTGGTCGGGTAGCGCATCGGCGTGTGGAGGATTCGGTCGACGAAGATCGCGCCCGACGCTTTGTCGAACTCGTACTTCACCGGTTCGCCGCCGACCGGCACTTCGATGATGACGTTGATCGAATTGGGCGGATCGTCGCCCACGGGGATAAGGTCGATGTTCATGGCCGCCGGGCCCTAGAGCCGCGAAGCTTCCCACGCGAGACAAAAATGCTAATGGCCGCGCGATGAGCAACCGTCCCCAGAGAATTCGCGGCACCCAGGACATCTGGGGCGAGGATGCCGAGCGCTTCGGCGCGGTGGTCTCCGCCTTCGACCGGGTGCGGCGGCTTTACGGCTTCCAGCGCATCGAACTGCCGGTGTTCGAGGCGACCCAGGTCTTCGCCCGCTCGATCGGGGAGACCACCGACATCGTCTCCAAGGAGATGTACAGCCTTGAGGACCGCGGCGGCGAATCCCTGACGCTTCGCCCTGAATTCACCGCCGGCATCTGCCGCGCTTTCCTCTCCGAAGGCTGGCAGCAATTCGCACCGATGAAGGTTGCGACCCACGGGCCGGTGTTCCGCTACGAGCGCCCGCAAAAGGGGCGGTATCGCCAGTTCCACCAGCTCGACGCGGAGATCATCGGCTCGGACAGTCCGCTGGCCGACGTCGAGCTGCTGGTGATGGCCGATCAGCTGTTGAAGGAGCTCGGCATCGCCGACGGCGTGACGCTGCAGCTCAACACACTCGGCGACGCGGAGACCCGCGACGCCTGGCGCGCTGCGTTGGTGGAGCATTTCGAAGCGCACCGCGCCGATCTGTCGGAAGACAGCCTCGCACGGCTCGCCAAGAACCCGCTGCGCATCCTCGACAGCAAGGACCCGAGAGACCGCCCAGCCGCGGACAGCGCACCGGACATCGACCAGTTCCTCAGCAGCCCCGCGTCGGATTTCTTCGAGCGGGTGAAAGCCGGCCTGGACGCCGCAGGCGTCGCGTTCGAGCGCAACGCGCGCCTGGTCCGCGGCCTCGATTACTACCGTCACACCGCCTTCGAATTCGTCACCGATCGGCTCGGCGCGCAAGGCACCGTCCTCGCAGGCGGCCGCTACGACGGCCTGATCGAAGCGCTCGGCGGCCCACACACGCCGGCGATCGGCTGGGCGGCGGGGATAGAGCGGCTCGGGATGATGATCGAGGCTCCGGGGCGAGATAGTCTGATGGTGGCGCTAATCGATGACAGCGGCAGATCGTCTTCGGAAATGGCTGGTGCAGCAGCAGCGCTTCGACGGGCTAGGATCTCCGCAACGATGCCATACTCGGGTTCTCCTAAGCGCCAATTCGAGCTGGCGAAGAAGGCGGCACCAAAGCTGCGGCTTAACCTCCGCCGGTGGGAGGCTAACGAGACCCTTACCGAGGCACAGCTTGCGTCCGATGATCCGGTGTTGGTGACAATACGGTATTCAGCCAATGAGGAAATCGATCCCACTCTCTCTCATGCGATTTACGCAGCGCTTGAGGCGGCGTTCGTAGTTGGCCAGCCTGTCGGGTCGGAGGGCATCCTGCTGCTCCGGCCAAAAGTCGCATGACCTCCATCTCGGCCGAT
>DASVUO010000024.1:0-3738 GCA_036386995.1 Allosphingosinicella sp.
GAGGCAGTATCCCGCCAAGCTTCCGGCGCCTCCACCGCGACAACTGAAGCAATTGTGCGGGCAGGCTGTTTGGCGGCCGGCTGGCACCCGCCGGTGGCAAGGCCGAGTAGCAGCAATAAGGGGATCGGCCGAACCACCGCGACACTCCCGCACAACACGAACGCCGCCGCTGGCGCCCGCCTCTCCTTTACCACTCCCCGCATGCCCGGGCCACCCGGCTCGGCCGCAAAAGCCGTCGCGGCGGCGCGCCATTTGCGCTAGCGCCGCCCGCATGGCCATCCGCTCCCTCTTCGCCACTCCCTTTTACGAGGCCGATCTCGGCACGCCGGCGCTTCTGGAGGAGCTTGAGGAGGCCTGCCTTGCCCTTGCGGGCGAAGACCTTGCGGGCCGCCGCTGGTCGAAGGAGCATGGCTATCGCGGCTACACCTCCTACGGGTCGCTGAACGACCTGCCGGCGCGCGATCCGCGTTTCGCAGACCTCGTGCGGCTGCTCTCCCGCCACGTCGCCGCCTTTGCCGAGGCTTGCGCGATGGACCTCGGCGGCAGGCGGCTGCGCCTGGACAGCCTGTGGGTCAACGTCCTGAAGCCCGGCGGCGTCCATTCCGCCCATCTTCACCCGCACAGTGTCGTCTCCGGAACCTTCTACGTCGCCGTGCCGTCCGGGGCGGGGCGACTGAAGCTCGAGGACCCGCGGCTGCCGATGCTGATGGCCGCGCCGCCGCGCCGGGCCGATGCGCCTGAGGCGCAGCAGACCTTTGTCTACGCCGATCCCAAGCCGGGAACCCTGTTCCTGTGGGAAAGCTGGCTGAGGCACGAAGTGGTTGCCGGCTCCGGTAAGGGCGAGCGGATCAGCATCAGTTTCAATTACCGCTGAGTTTTTCCGCATTCTCTGCGCTTTCGGGGTTGCGGGCGGAGCCGTGCCGGGCAAAAGGGCGCTGTGACGTCGCGGAGTCGGGCATTGTGTGCCGGCCGCTGGGTGGGCGCTCGATGCGCGCCGTGTTTGTCCGAAGGATTATCGTTCGTGGCCGCCGTTGTAGTTGCCTCCCTTGCCGTGGTCATGGTGCTGAGCGCCGTGTTCGAAGACGTGGCGCTTCGCGACATGCGCCGCCGCCGCGACCGGCGCCGGGCAGAACTTCCCGCCGAGTAGAGGCTTGACCCGCGCAGCGCTGGAGCGGAAGCCCGGCGGATGACCGCGAGGAGCCTGTCCGATTTCGTCGCCGCCGAACTGGCCGAGCCGGTTGACGCGCGCGTCTCCGCAATGGCTGCGGCGATCGCCGCGCTGTACCCGGGCGCGGCACAGGCGGTTCTGTTCTACGGCTCTTGCCTTCGAGAAAAGCAGCTCGACGGGCTGATGCTCGATTTCTACCTGATCGTCTCCGATTATCACCACGCCTATGGCCGAAGCTGGCTCGCACCGGCCAACCGCCTGATCCCGCCGAACGTGTTTCCCTTCGAGCACCAGGGCCTTGTGGCCAAGTACGCGGTGCTGAGCGAAGCCGATTTCCACCGCCTCAACGGCGCCGAGACGCTCTCCGTCTCTGTCTGGGCCCGCTTCGCGCAGCCGTCGCGCCTAGTATGGAGCGCCGGGCCTGAGGCAACGGATAAGTCGATTGCGGCGGTCTCCCGCGCGGCGCCGACGGCGCTTGCCGCGGCGCGGCCTTTGTTCACCGGAAGTGACCCGCTCGATCTGTGGCGGCTTGCCTTTCGCCTAACCTATTCCGCCGAGCTTCGCTCCGAAAGCAAAGGCCGCCCCGATGCGGTCGTTGACAAGGACGCGCATCGCTACCTCTCCTTGTTCCCCTTGGCGCAGAATACCGCAGCGATCTCTCTGACCAGGGCGCCCACAGAAGCCGAACGGCGCGCAGCCGAGCGGCTGTGGCGCCGCCGCCGCCGGGCCGGAAAGGCGCTCACCGTGGTGCGTCTCGCCAAAGCGAGTGGCACCTATGCCGGCGGCATCGATTACCTCGCTTGGAAGATCAACCGCCACGCCGGCGCGGGAATCAAGATCAAGCCGTGGCAGCGCCGCTGGCCGCTGCTCGCGGCCTTCACTCTGCTGCCGAAGCTGCTTCGGCGTGGGGCCATTCGCTGAAGCGGCGGCCGAGCGAGGTCGAGACGGCACCTGCAAGGGCCGAGACGGTGAACGGCTTGCGCAGGATTTCGTGGCCG
Organism: Allosphingosinicella sp.; assembly: GCA_036386995.1. Lineage (GTDB taxonomy): Bacteria > Pseudomonadota > Alphaproteobacteria > Sphingomonadales > Sphingomonadaceae > Allosphingosinicella. The sequence continues at coordinate 2,167 of DASVUO010000024.1, forward strand.
CTGAAGTCGTCGGCGTCCCCTGCTTCGCCGACATAGCCGGTGACGAACAGCACCGCGATTCGAGGCCAGCGCGCGCCGATCTCGCGTACCAGCTCGGGCCCGGTCATTTCCGGCATCATGATGTCGGTGATCACCAGGTCGATGCGATCCTCGCGCTCAAGGATGGCGATCGCTTCCTTGCCACTTGCGCAGGCAATCGGCCGGTAGCCGAGCTCTTCCAACGCCCCGACGGTGGCGCGGCTGACTCGCGGATCGTCCTCCACCACCAGGATCGCCGCGTCGCCGGGTGCGCCGTCGTGGAGCGGGCCGCTTGCCGCTTGGAGCCCGCCGCTATGCACCTCGCCGGCGGCTTGGGCGGTCTCGATCGAGCGCGGCAGGTAGATGGAGACGGTGGTGCCGACGCCGACGGTTGAGCGAAGCTCGACGTCGCCGCCCGATTGGCGCGCAAAGCCGAAGATTTGGCTGAGCCCCAGGCCGGTGCCCTTGCCGACCGGCTTGGTGGTGAAGAAGGGCTCGAACACCCGCTCCATCACCTCCGGCGCAATGCCCGCGCCGGTGTCGGCCACACTGATCCGGACATATTCGCCGGCGGCGAGCTCGCCCACTTCGCCGTCGGAAAGGCCCATATTCTCGACCCGTATCGAGAGCTGGCCCTGCCCGTCCATCGCGTCGCGGGCATTCACCGCCATGTTGAGCACGGCGTTCTCGAGCTGGTTGGTATCGACCCGGACGTGCCACCCTTCCTCGGGGAAGCGGGTGGAGACGCTGATCCGCTCGCCGATCGAACGGTCGATCAGGTCGAGCATGCCTTCCACCAGTTCGGTCGGCGACGCGGAGACCGGAAGCAAGGGTTCGGCGCGGGCGAAGGCGAGCAAGCGGCGGGTCAAAGCGGCGGCGCGGGTGGCGCCTTCCATCGCGTTGTCGAGGTGGAACTCGACCTCCCGCTTCGAGCTCCGAAGCTTGCGGCGGGCGAGGTCGAGCCCTCCGACCACCACGGCCAGCATGTTGTTGAAATCGTGCGCGATGCCGCCGGTCAGCTGACCGACGGCTTCCATTTTCTGAACCTGGCGAAGCTGCGCCTCCGCCGCGGCACGCTCGGCCGCTTCCGCCTGCAGGCGCTCGTTCGCCTCGGTGAGTTCCACCGTCCGCTCGCGCACCCGCTCCTCAAGCTCCTGCGCGCGATTGGCCTCGCTGTCGGCGGCACGGAGCGCTTCGATCCGCTCGCTCATTGCCCGAAAGGCGAACAGGCCCAGCACCACCGCGCCGCCGCAGATCAGAACCGCGATCCAGCCGAGCCATTTGGTCAGCTCGTCCGCCTTGGCGCCGGAAAGCCTAGTCTCCGCCATCCGGCCGCGCAGATCCTGCTGCTCGATTGCGGCGATCTCGGCAAGCTTGGCGCGAAGCTCCGGCCCGGTCTTGGTCATGCCGGCGCCGTAGAAGAGGGAGACGCCGTCGCTGCCCTGCTTGGCGCTCGCGGCGGCTGCGGCGGCGATCAGCTCCTGGCCGCGCCGGTCATAGAGCGTCTTCAACTGCTCGACGCGCGCCACCTGATCGGCCCGCCCCCGCACCAGC
>DASVUO010000025.1:0-3938 GCA_036386995.1 Allosphingosinicella sp.
CCACCGCACTTCGTGCGGTCCCCCTCCCCCGGGAATCCGGGGGAGGAGCTAAACTGCCCCCGTTTCGGGAGCCGCAGAAGGCTACGCTTGCCGATACCGTGCCGTCGGGGTCCGGGTGGATCCATGAGATGAAATATGACGGCTATCGCTGCCTGCTGAGCATTGGCGGCGGCGAGGCCAAGATTTACACCCGCTCCGGCCTCGACTGGTCGGACAAGTTTCCGGAGATCGTCGCGGCGGCGCGGGAGATCGAGGCGGGGTCGGCCCTGCTCGACGGCGAGATCGTCGCGCTGGACGACAAGGGCTCATCGAGCTTTTCCGCGCTCCAGCAGGCGATTTCGGAAGGCGGGCGCGGGCTTACCTTGTTCCTGTTCGATGCGCTCGACGTGGACGGGGAGGACCTGACCAAGCTTCCCAACATCGAGCGCAAGGCGCGGCTCGCCACCCTGCTCGGCGAGGGGCAGCCGCCGCACATCCTCTACGCGGAGCATATCGTCGGCCGCGGCGACGAGCTTCTCCAGGCGATGTGCGAGGCTAAACAGGAAGGGATCATCTCGAAAAAGGCGGACAGCCTCTATCGCGGCGCTCGGACGAAATGCTGGCTGAAGATAAAATGCACCCAGCGGCAGGAATTCATCATCGTGGGCTGGACGCCCAGCGACAAGAAAGGCCGCGGCTTCCGCTCGCTGCTTCTGGCGGTGCACGAGGAAGGCGGCCTGAAATATGTCGGCAAGGTCGGCACCGGCTTCTCGACCGACGTGATGTTCGACCTGCTCGGCCGGATGGAAAAGATCGAGGTCGACAAGGCGCCGACCGCCGTCCCCCGCGCCGACGCGCGAGGCGCCCATTGGGTGAAGCCGCAGATGGTCTGCGAAGTCGCCTTTGCCGAATTCACGTCGGAAGGGATCATCCGCCACGGCAGCTTCCTCGGCCTTCGCGCCGACAAGAAAGCGAAGGATGTGGTGCGCGAGCTTCCGCAAGCCATCACGCCGGCGCCGACCGACACGATCAAGATCAGCAACCCCGAACGTGTGCTCTGGCCTGAGGCGAACGTCACCAAGGGGGAATTGGTCGATTATTACCGCGCCGTTGGACCGCTGATGACGATGTGGGCGGCGCAGCGCCCCCTCTCGCTTGTGCGCTGCCCACAGGGGCGGTCGAAGAAATGCTTCTTCCAGAAGCACAATACGGCGACCTTCGGCGACCAGGTCCATCAGGTCGAGATCGAGGAGAAAAAGGGCGAGGTCGTCGACTATGTCTATGTCGAGGACACGGCCGGCCTGATCGCCTGCGTGCAGATGGGCACGATCGAGTTTCACGGCTGGGGCTCGCCGGTCGCCGACATCGAGAAGCCCGACCGCTTGATCTTCGACATCGACCCCGACGAAGGGCTGCCGTTCGACGAAGTGCGCAAAGCGGCGCGCGATCTTCACCGCTACCTTGCCGACATGGGCCTGCAAAGCTTTCCGCTCACCACCGGCGGCAAGGGGCTTCACGTCGTCGTGCCGCTCACCCCGAAGGCCGAGTGGCCGGAGGTGAAGGACTTCGCCCAGCGTTTCTGCGTCGCGCTTGCCACAGCCGAACCGGAGCGCTTCACTGCCAACCTCGCCAAGGCCAAGCGCAAGGGGCGGATGTTCCTCGACTACCTGCGCAACCAGCGCGGCGCCACGGCGATCCTGCCCTTCTCCGCCCGCGCCCGCGACGGCGCGCCGGTCTCCGCCCCGGTCAGCTGGGACGAGCTTGAAGACCTGCAATCGGGCGCGCGCTACAGCGTCCGCGACGCGTCCGAACTCCTCGAACGCGCCTCCTCCCGCGCCCTCCAGGGCTGGGGCGAGGCAAGCCAGGTGCTTCCGGATCTTTGAAGACAATCCAAGTGTTGCCGAGCGGAAGTCTCTATGTCATGTTCCCGCAAGGGGGACGTGGACATGAATATACGAATAATATTCGCTCTCATCGTGCTGTGGAGCGCCAACGCGGCCTCCGCCTACGAAATCAAGGCCAAGCAAAGCGTGCACGAGGCGATCACCCGGCTGGCGCTTCAATGCCTCCAAGAGCAGTCGAACCTCGATACACCACCGCAGGACTGCGGCACTGAAGACGGCGCGATCGAGAACATTGCTACGCATAGCAAAAGCCTGCGAACTAACTTCAACCGTCTGGAGGCGGCAACGCGCTGGGCGGATGACCCGACGCGCGACCTGTATTCGCCGCTGAGCTTCTTGAAATTTCTGTGGGGTACCGCGCCGGGCCTGAAGAATTGCGAGAAGGGTGAGGATGCCACTGCTGCTTTGTCGGTGCCGCATGGTCGCGGGCTTCTCTGCGCGTCGCATTATGGCCGCCTCCAGTTCTTCCACTCGATGGCCGCGCTGGACGAGGAGGAGAATGTGGAGCTCACCCGGCGTAAGGTTCTGGAATGGACTTTATTCAGCTACAAAGCCGCCACCGGCCGGGTCGATCTTCAGCAGGATCATTGCGGCTATTGGGACAAGCAAGCGGCCAGCGCCGGCAGCAAGATCGCAGCCGAACTCGCGCCCGCGAACTTTCCCTATTGCGAAAGAACCAAGGCAAAGACGCCGTGGCGGGTTGCAACCTTGTTCTCCATGCGCTGCTGGACGCCCAAAGGAACGGTGGGCTGCACCCAGTATGTACACGAAAGCCGGGCCCGCCGCGCCGCCGCCGGCGCCTTGTTGCACGCAATTCAGGATTCCTACTCCCAAAGCCACGTCGTCCGCGGCCCCATTCCCGCCGGGCTGGAGTTCAAGCCCACCGCGGATTGCGGAAAGCCTGCGCGTTTTTATGCTTATTCGTTGAAGAACCAGGCGCATCACGGCGAGGCGGACACAGCGCCGCCCTTGGGAGATGCCTGCCGCACTTCGCCGCGCCCAGCGCATGATGTCGTCACCGCCACCGCCGGCGCGATCTGGCACCTCTGCCGAAACTCCCCGCCGCAGGTGATGCTCGATTATCTTACCGACCGGATTTACGGGGAGCCGGCGCCCGCGCTTGGCTCGGTGGCAAGCGGGCCCGAGGGCAGCGCCGCCCCATTCCCGAAGCAGTGCGCGCTGATTGGAGGCATGGGGACCCGATAGGCCGTCAGGCGTTGTGCCCCCTATGACCCGCGTCAACATCAACACCGCCGACAAGGACGCGCTGGACGCCGTCGACGGCCTCAAGGGCCACGGCCACGAGATCGTCCGCTACCGCGAGGAACGCGGCGGCTTCACGAGCCTGCGCGAGCTGGACGAAGTGCCGGGCCTGACCGGAAAGGTGGACGAGGCGACGCTGGCGCTGCTCACCGTCTGAAGCGCGCCTGCGGGTGTGTATTGCCTAAATAATACACTTTTCCCCTTGCGCTGCACGGCCCCCCTGCCCCATTTACCGGCGGAGGAATGGGAGGGAGTTTCATGGCCACTACCGCGACCGAGACCAAGCTGAAGCTGGAAGCCCCCGAGGCGCTGCAAACGCTTGCGCCGGCGGAAGCCGCCGGGCTTGTGCCGATCGAGGCGGAGGTGAAATCGAAGCTCGAAACGGTGGTCGACAAGTTCGTCACCGATCTCGTCGCCGCCGACACCAACAGCCCCGAATTCGGCAAGCGCGTCGACGAGCTCACCAATATGGGCCGGAAGGAAATCGCTGCGGCCGCCGGCCATTCCAACCGCTTCCTCGACCGCCCGGTGCGGGCGATGGACAAGGACACGGGCATCGGCAACGACTTGTCGGAGCTTCGCCGAACGGTGGAAGCGCTTGACCCCGGCCGCCGCCATCCTACGGGCACGAAGAAGCTGTTCGGAATCATTCCCTTCGGCAACAAGCTTAAGAACTATTTTCAAAGCTACCAATCGGCGCAGACGCATATCGCGCAGATCCTGCGCAGCCTCGGCAACGGCAAGGACGAGCTGTTGATGGACAACGCCGCCATCGCCACCGAGCGGGCGGCG
>DASVUO010000026.1:0-2205 GCA_036386995.1 Allosphingosinicella sp.
GCTCTCGCGGCGCGTCGCATCGACATAGCCGCGGCTTCGGCCTTCGATATCGAGGAGGTTGCGGCGGTAGCCGCGGACCAGTTCGCCGTAGCGGCCTTGCCCCAGCAATTGCTCCGCCTCGGCGCGGCGGTCGCTGACGGCGAGATCAAGCGCGCCATATTCGATGGAGGAGATTTCGCGTTCGGCGGCATCCACGGCGATGAAGGTGGCGCGGTTCTCGGGGAGCTGGATCGCTTTCTGAAGCTCGCTCAGCGTTCGGCGCAATTCGGGCTGAATCTTGCCGTAGCGCTCGGCATATTGCTCGTCGCCGGTGGCGATCGCCATGCGCGCCGAAAGCTCCAGCAGCTCGCTTTGGTGCTGGAGGCGCTCGGCGGCCATCAGCACCTTGATCTGCGAATTGGTGATGGTCCGGATGCGCTGCCCAACGATCCAGGTGGTGGCGGCGGAGGCCAAGGCGATGAGCACCATGGCGGCGATGCCGACGATCACGGCGCGCATCGGAAAGGCGGGAACGGTTCGGTCGGAGGTCACGTCGTCTTGAAACCTTTGCGAGTCATCGTTCCCCAGCCCTGCTGCTTGCGCAGGAACTGCCACCAGCCGCGCAGCCGCCACAGGTTGGCAAGCTGCCGGTAGCCGAAATTTTCGGCCACCGCGACCGCGGTAAGCACGGCAAGATCGCGGGCCTTGGGAAAGCGGCGAAGCTCGGCTTCTTCGAGGATCAGGGTGGCGACGCTGACGAAGATGCCGAAGGTGAAGGTGATGGCGAGAAAGGCCAAGAGGTAGTCGAAGGCGAGGAGGCCCGCGCCCCAGAGGAGGGGCACGAGGAAGTAGCCGATCACTTCGACCAGCGGGCCGAGCACGTCGACGACCAGGACGTGGCCCATGCCAAGGAAGCCGATGCGGCCGTAGCGCGGGTTGAAGAGCATCACCTTGTGCCGGAAAAAGGTCTCAAGCGCGCCGCGCTGCCAGCGGGCACGCTGACGGCCGAGAATAACCAAGCTGTCGGGCACTTCGGTCCAGCAGACCGGCTCGGGGATGAAGTCGATGCGGTAGTCCTGCTTGCGCTCGCGGAACAGGCGGTGGAGCTTGATCACCAGTTCCATATCCTCGCCAACGGTGCCGTGGCTGTAACCGCCGACCTCGATCACCGGCTCGCGCTTGAACAGGCCGAAGGCGCCGGAGATGACGGTCAACGACTGCATGGCGCTGAGCGCGAGTCGCGCCATCAAAAAGGCGCGCAGATATTCGACGATCTGCACCAGCGCGAGGAAGTTGCGCGGCAGGCGGATGTCGAGCACTTGGCCGGTTTCGATGCGGCTGCCGTTGGCGATGCGGATCGTGCCGCCGACCGCGGCCGTTTTCACCGGCTCCTCTACGAACGGGCGAACGGCGCGGAGGAGGGCATCGGATTCGAGCAGCGAGTCGGCGTCGATCGAGCAGAAGAGCGGCGCGCGGGCGACGTTGATGCCGGCGTTGAGCGCGTCCGATTTGCCGCCATTCTCCTTGTCCACCACCAGCAAGCGGGGGAGGCGGGGGCTGGCGTAGAGGCCGCGGATCGGATTGTGCTTCACCGCGAGGTCGTGGAAGCGCTCGACCTTCTCCAGTCCGAAATGGCCGACCACGGTGTCGAGCGTCTTGTCCTTCGAACCGTCGTTGACCACGATCACTTCGAAGTCCGGATAATGAAGCGCGAGCAGCGAGGTGACGCTTTCGACGATGGTCACCTCCTCGTTGAAGGCGGGGGCGAGGACGGCGATTGCGGGCGCTTCGTCGGCATAGCGCCGCCAGAGCAGGGAGGCGCGGGAGATCGGCGGGCGGCGGCCGAGCGCGGCCCCTGCGAAGGCGAGCTGAACGACGTAGAAGAAGGTCTGGAGGAGGCCGGTGGCGATCACCAGCATGGCGATCCAGCCGGCGCCCCAGATCGCCCAGTCCTGCGCCTCGCTCACGCAATGCCTCGTTCGGCCATTGTCAGGCGTGCGGCGGAGCGGCCGGGCTCGGGCGAATGGCGGGCGGCCTGGCGGAGGAGGGCAGCGCCCTCTTCGCCCATCCGGGCAAGCGCCTCGCCGGCGCGGAAGCGCACCCACCACAACGGATCGGCGAGCAATTCGCGCAGTTGCGGACCAAGGGTGATCAGGCCGATCCTTCCGGCAGCCTCAGCGGCGGAGGCGCGCACTTCCCAGCTCGGGCTGCTCAAGCCGCGCTTCA
>DASVUO010000027.1:0-6560 GCA_036386995.1 Allosphingosinicella sp.
GCCTGCATGAGCATCAACGCCGTGAAGGGCGTGGAGATCGGCGACGGCTTCGCGGCGACCCTGGCGAGCGGCGAAGGCAATGCCGACGCGATGCGGCCGGGTGCCGGCGGCACGCCCGAATTCCTGGCGAATCATGCCGGCGGGATCACCGGCGGCATTTCAACGGGGCAGCCGATCTGGGTTCGGGTCGCGCTCAAGCCGACGTCGTCCATCCTGACGCCGGTGCCCACCGTCACGCCCTCAGGCGAAGCTGCCGAGGCGGTAACCAAAGGCCGCCACGACCCGTGCGTCGGCATCCGCGGCGTTCCGGTGGTCGAAGCGATGGTGGCACTGGTGCTTGCGGACCAGAAGCTGCTGCATCGGGCGCAGTGCGGCGGCTGAGGCTCAGCGGAGGCGTGTTCCGACCAGCGTGCCCTTGCTGCCGCTGTTGACGAGCTTGAATTCGAAGTTGGGCCAGCGCTTGCGCCAGCGGCGGGCGACGATGCGCTCGCCGGGGCGGGCGGCGTCGTCCAGCATAACGGTGCCGCCCACCGGGATTCGACCGAACAGCGTCTCGGCGGCGCCGCGCGTGAGGGGGTGAATCGTCCATGGCGGGCCGTCCACCAGGAGGAGGTCGATTCGCTCCGGCAGCGGCCCGTGTTGGTACCAGAGGCCGGGCCAGTTCGCCGAAGGCGCAAGCGGAGCGGCGCGGATGTCCGCCTCAAGGCCGTAGTCGGCGAGCCACTGCCGAGTTGCGTCGACGAAATCCTCGTGCTGCTCGAAGCTGTGGAGGCGCCCGCCGCCTGCCTGTTGAAGCGCCTTTGCCATCACCAAAGTCGAAGCGCCTGCGCCGAATTCCACCACCACCTCCGGCCGCGCGGCGGCGATGTGGTCGCTGACCAGGCGGAGCAGGCCAACATCGGCTTTCCAGCTGCCAAGCGCCGGAAGTGCATCGTAGGGGAGGCCCAGCCTGTCGAGCAAGGCATGGCGCGCTTTCTCGCTGCCGCCGTTCAGGCTTCGGAGCAGCCACGGCCATTGCACCGCGCCGATCGCCAGCAGCGCCGCCCAATCCCGCCACGAGCGGCCGCCGCCGCCCGCCACGTTTGTGCCCTTGGCGCGGGGCAGAAGGGGCGTGGCGTCGCGGCTGGTCATTGCTGCAGCTCCCGCTTCAGCTTTCGAATGGGTCCCGGACCAGGATGGTGTCCTCGCGCTCCGGGCTGGTGGAGACCAAAGCCACCGGGCAGCGGATCAGTTCCTCGACGCGGCGGATGTACTTGATCGCCTGCGCGGGGAGGTCCGCCCAGCTGCGCGCGCCTGCAGTGGATTCGCTCCACCCTTCGATGCTTTCGTAGACCGGCTCCACCGCCGCCTGGTCGGCCGAGTGGGCGGGGAAGTAGCTCAGCGTCTCGCCCCGCAGCCGGTAGCCGGTGCAGATGCGGATTTCCTCCAGCCCGTCGAGCACGTCGAGCTTGGTCAGCGCGATGCCGGTGACGCCGGAGACGGCGCAGGACTGCCGCACCAGCACCGCGTCGAACCAGCCGCAGCGGCGCTTGCGGCCCGTCACCGTGCCGAATTCGTGGCCGCGCTCGCCAAGCCGCTGCCCGATCTCGTCCTCAAGCTCGGTCGGGAACGGCCCGGCGCCGACCCGGGTGGTATAGGCCTTGACGATGCCGAGCACGAAGCCGGCGGCGGACGGGCCGAGACCGGTGCCGGCGGCGGCGGTGCCGGCGATGGTGTTGGAGGAAGTCACGAACGGGTAGGTGCCGTGATCGACGTCGAGCAGCACGCCCTGCGCGCCTTCGAACAGGATGCGGCGGCCGCGCGCTTTGGCCTCGTTCAGGGTCAGCCACACAGGGCGGGCGAATTGGAGAACGAATTCGGCGATTTCGCCGAGGTCGCGCTCCAGCCGGTCGCGGTCGATCGGCGGCTCGCCGAAGCCGACCCGAAGCGCGTCGTGGTGGGCGCAGAGGCGGTCGATCTGTGGGCCGAGATGGCCAAGATGGGCAAGGTCGCAGACACGGATCGCGCGGCGGCCGGCTTTGTCCTCATAGGCTGGGCCGATGCCGCGCCGGGTGGTGCCGATTTTGCCGCTGCCCGACGCGTCTTCGCGCAGCGCGTCGAGATCGCGGTGAAAGGGGAGGATGAGCGGGCAATTGTCGGCGATCTGCAGCGTTTCGGGCGTGATCGAGACGCCCTGCGCGGTGAGCTTCTCGACCTCGGCCTTGAGCGCCCAGGGATCGAGCACGACGCCGTTGCCAATCACCGACAGGGTGCCGCGTACGATGCCGGAGGGGAGCAGCGACAGCTTGTAGACCTGCTCGCCGACGACGAGGGTGTGGCCGGCATTGTGGCCGCCCTGGAAGCGCACCACCAGATCGGCGCGGCTTGCGAGCCAATCGACGATCTTGCCTTTGCCTTCGTCGCCCCACTGGGCGCCGATCACCGTTACGTTGGCCACGTTTCTAATCCTGTGAGGAGCGACGCCGAGCCTCTAGCGGGAAGCACCCGCGCCTTAAACCCCTCTCCCCTCGGGAGCAGCGTTAGCCCTTCCGTAACACGCCTAACGCCGCCACCGTCAGCGCTTCGGTGGCCGTCGAAATCGTCTTCTCCGCATCGGGCGCCCAGAAAGGGCTGTGCAGCGAGGGGAGCTTGGCCGGATCGCCCGCGGCCTTGTCCCACTGCGCCTGGGGAACGCCGCCGACCCAGAAGATCAGGCTCTCGATCTTCTTGTCGGCAAGGTAGAAGCGGCCGAAATCCTCGCCGCCCATCACCGGCCGCGTCTTGAGCACCCGCTCCGCGCCGAAGCGCTCGGTGAGCAAGGCGGCGGTGCTGGTGGTGAGGGCCTCGGTGTTGACGGTCGCCGGCGTCGCCTGCGCCTCGCGGACGGTGACCGTCGGCATCTTGTCGGCAGGCATTCCAGCGGCGATGGCCTCGCCGTTGACGATGCGGCGGATGCCATCGAGCAGGATCTTGCGGGTTTCGTCGGTGTAGCTGCGCACGGTGAGGAGCATCGTCGCTTCGTCCGAGATGATGTTGTGCTTAGCACCGGCGTGGAAGCTGCCGACGGTGATCACCGCCGGCTCCTGCGGATCGACTTCGCGGCTCACGATGGTCTGGAGCGCGGTAACGATCCGGCTCGCCAACACGATCGGGTCCTTTGTGGTATGCGGGTAAGCGCCGTGGCCGCCGACGCCTTTCACCACGATGTCGACGCTGTCGACGTTGGCGAGAGCGGGACCGACATTGTAGCCGATCGTTCCGGCCGGGAGACTCGCGGCATCGTGGAAGGCGAGGGCGTGGGTGGGCTTGGGGAAGCGGGTGAAGAGGCCGTCCTCAAGCATCGCCTTGGCGCCTTCGCTGGTCTCCTCGCCGGGCTGAGCGACGAGAACGAGCGTGCCCGACCATTGGCTCTTCAGCGCGGCCATGCGACGGGCGACGCCGACCCAGGCCGTCATGTGGGTGTCGTGGCCGCAGGCGTGCATGACGCCGCTTTCGACGCCGGCTAGGCTGGTGCCGCGCACCTTGCTGGAGAAGGGGAGGCCGGTCTGCTCGATCACCGGCAGGCCGTCCATGTCGGCGCGGAGCAGAAGCACCGGGCCGGGCCCGTTCTTCATCACCGCGACGACGCCGGTTTTGCCGACGCCGGTGGTGACTTCGAAGCCGAGCTTCTTCGCCTCGGCGGCCATTTTCGCGGAACTCTTCACCTCCTGCATGCTGAGCTCGGGGTTGGCGTGGAGGTCGCGGTAGAGAGTCATCAAGGACGGCATGTCCTTGGCCACGCCGTCCGCGATCGGATCGGCGGCGGCCGCCGTTGCGGAGGTGGAGAGCAAGGCGGCGGCGAGCAAGGTGCGAATCATCGGGTTCAGCCTTCGGGAATGAGTTCGAGTACGTCGATCACGGATTCATAATGGGGGTAGGGAAAGACGAGGCGCCAACGCCGGTCGCCCACGCGCTCCAGGATGCCGGCCATCGCGCGGTCGGTATCGTGGCCGTAGCGGAGCGTGCCCTTTTCGTCGCCGAGCTGGACGGTGCCCAGAAAGATCATCCGCCGTTCGTTCTCCGGGAACAGCCGCCCGATCGGCCGCTGCGAGCCGGTGAGCTTGGCGAATTCGCGCGTGCCCTGGCTGCCGCCGATCCGGCAGCGGAAGGCGGGATAGGCGATATATTCGAGCAGGCCCTCGGTCTTGGCGCCGATCTTGATCGTGCGGCAGCGATAATCGCCGGCCGGCGGCGCGACCGCGTCGAGCGCCGCGTCGGGCTGGAGCAGCACGCCTTCGGACGCAAGGGCTTGACCATGGCCTGCCGCGCTGGCCCGCGTCAGCCCGCGCTTCCAGGCGGTGCGCCATTCACGGATCCGCTCCCGGTCCTCCGCCGTTGCGATGCCCCGCCAGCCATCCTCGCGCGGCACAGCTTCGACCGGTCCGGTGCCGGGGGTCGAGCAAGCGGGAAGCAGGAGAGCGGCGGCGGCCGCGAGCAAGAGTGCCTTCATGGCCCTTACACTAGCCCTCGCCTCAGGCCGCAGTCCAGCCGCCGTCCATGGAGAGGTTGGCGCCGGTGATCGCCGAGGCTTCGTCGCGGCAGAGGAAGAGCGCAAAGGCGGCGACCTGTTCGACGGTGACGAACTTCTTGGTGGGCTGGGCGGCGAGGAGGACGTCGTTCATCACCTGCTCCCGCGTCAGCCCTCGCGCCTTCATCGTGTCGGGAATCTGGTTCTCGACCAGCGGCGTCCAGACGTAGCCGGGGCTGATGCAGTTCGCCGTAACGCCCGCCGTCGCCGTCTCAAGCGCCACCGCCTTGGTGAAGCCGGCGACGCCGTGCTTGGACGCGACGTAGGGCGCCTTGTTGGGGCTCGCCACCAGGCTGTGCGCCGACGCCGTGTTAATGATCCGGCCCCAGCCTTTCGCCTTCATGTGCGGCAAAGCGAGGCGGGTGGTGTGGAACACGGCGGTCAGGTTCAACGCAATGATCAAGTCCCAACGGTCGGCGGGGAATTGTTCCACTGGCGCGACATGCTGCATCCCGGCATTGTTGATTAGGATGTCGACTCCGCCGAAGGCCTCGGCGGCCTCGGCCATCATCGCCTCGATGGCTTCGGCCTTGGTAAGATCGGCATTGCTGTAGAGGGCGCGGGCGCCGCTCGCCGCCTCCAGTTCCGTGCGGATAGCTTCGATCTCGCCCGCGTCGCCGAAGCCGTTCAGGACGACGTTCGCCCCTTCGGCGGCAAGCGCGCGGGCGCAGGCGAGGCCGATTCCCGAAGTGGAGCCGGTAACGAGTGCGGTCTTGCCGGAAAGGAACATGAGCGTCGGGTCTCCTGAGAAGCTGCCACGCTCTTTTCCCGTCCGGCGGCAACATTGCAACCGGCGCCGCTCCCGCGCATTCAGCTTTCCGTTCAGGGAGAAGAGTATGCGCCTCGACGATCAAGGGTTCAGCGATAACATCCGCGACCAGCGTGGCCAGAGCTTCGGCGGCGGCGGGGGTGGCCTTGGCGGCGGCATGTTCGGCATGCTGTTCGGCCTTGTGCTCAGCCGCTTCGGCATCGGCGGCGTGCTGATCCTGCTCCTCGGCTATTGCGCACTCTCGACCTTCGGCGGCGGGGGTGGCGGCCTTGGTGTCGGCGGGACCGGCACGGCCGTTGCGCCCCACCAGACGGCGCAAGGCGGCAAGACCGCCCAGGAAAGCTGTTCGGTGGACCAGGCGAGCGCCTTTTCCTGCCGCGTTCTTGCTAGCACCGAGCAGACTTGGGAGCGGGTTTTCGCGGCGCAGGGTCAGCGGTACCAAGCGCCCTCCTTCACCTTCTACAACACCAACGGCCGCTCAGGCTGCGGCGCGGCGCAGTCGGCGATGGGGCCGTTTTACTGTCCGTCGGATCAGAGCATCTACCTCGACACGAGCTTCTACCAGGAACTGCAAAGCAAGTTCGGCGCGGCCGGCGATTTCGCCCAGGCCTATGTGATCGCCCACGAAGTCGGCCACCATATCCAGAAGCTCACCGGCGTCCTCGATCAGGCGCACAGCCAGCAGCAGCGGGCGTCGGCCGCGGCGGGCAATGCCATCCAGGTCCGGGTCGAGCTTCAGGCGGACTGCTATGCGGGCGTCTACGCCGCCAACGCCAAGGACCGGCAGGGCCAGTCGGTGATGGAGCCGGGCGACGTGGAGGAAGGCCTCACCGCCGCCGCCGCGATCGGCGACGACACGCTGCAGCGCCAGGCGCAGGGCCGGGTGCGGCCGGAAAGCTTCACCCACGGCAGCGCCGAACAGCGCCAGCGCTGGCTCCGCAAGGGCCTGGAAAGTGGCGACCCCGCCGCCTGCGACACGTTCAGCGCGGCGAGCGTCTAGGCCTCAAGCAGAAAGCGGCGGATCCAGCCGGCGACTGCCTCGCGGTCGTTCGGCTGGTCGAGCGAGGCAAGCGCCTCGTCTGGCTGGGGCAGCGACACGCGCCGCGCCTCGATCAGCGCCTTGGCGAAGTCGGGCGTGAACTCCGGGTGGAACTGCATGGAGAGCGCGGGCTGGTCCTCGTAGCCGAGGACGCCATACGGGCTGAAGGCATTGGCAGCGATGACGCGGCTCGCCGGGGGCTGCAC
>DASVUO010000028.1:0-12279 GCA_036386995.1 Allosphingosinicella sp.
CGGGAGGAAGGGCGCGGCCCGGCGGCCCGTAGGGGCGACCGCTTGGGTGCAATCGGCCGGGGGCTCGAACGCGCGGGCGGGTCGCGGGTACGATGAATGCATCGCCGGCGGCGGCCGCGGGGACGTCCCCCGCGCCACCCGCCCCGCGCTCACGTCCTGAGGAGGAACGAGATGCTCCGAACTCTCACGATCGCCGTCGCCGCCTGCTGCGCGGCCGCCTTGTTGGCCGCGTCGGCCGCCGCCCAGGAGAAGGCCGCCGCCGTCACGGCCGCCGCCGCCGCGTTCACTACGGCCAGCGCCGCGGTAACCGCTGCGCAAGCTGCCTACGCCGCAGCCCTGACGGCGCTGTCCACACTTGCCGAATCGGTGGACCCCACCAAGCCTGGAGACGCCGAGCCAAGCGAAGATGCTACGGACATCGCGAACGCCACGCGCGACATTGCGGTTGCGACGGCAACGGCCGCCAGGGACAAGGCGGAAAATGTTTTCAACGCCGTCCGCTTCGGGCTTTGGACGAAGCTCGCCGATGAGGGCTGACCGGTCGGCCGGCCCACCGCGCTGCTCTGCCTTCAGCGGCGGCGGTGGGTGGGAACCCCGGTCGCACTCGGCCAGGCATTGGGCACCGATCCGTCGCCTCATTGAAAACGGCCTTGCCGAAATAGTTCGGCGCGCCCGGGCGCGCTCAATCGGCGGCCCATCGATGCCGCAGCAGCTTCCCGCGGCACTCTTGCTGCTGGACAGGGAGCAAGCGGACGCCCGCCCTGAGTTCGCGGGGTCCTTGAAGGAGCCGACGCAGAACTGGAACGGCACGGCTGGTGGCGGGTCAGCCGGTTGCAGCGCCGCAATCTTCTTGTAAGGTACGCTTCCAAAAGGGGATGCCTTTGCCAAGCCTTGAACTGCGCGACATCCGCAAGGCCTATGGCGCGACGCCGGTGCTCGACGGCGTTTCGCTCACCATGGAAGAAGGCGAGTTCGTTGCCTTTCTCGGCCCTTCCGGCTCCGGCAAGTCGACATTGCTGCGCATCATTGCCGGGCTTGAGACGCTCGACGAAGGCGAGGTGCTGCTTGCCGGGCAGCGGATCGACACCCTCCCCCCCGGCGACCGCGGCGTGGCAATGGTGTTCCAGCATTATGCGCTCTACCCGCACATGACGGTGCGCGAGAACATGGCGTTCGGCCTCAAGAACGCGAAGGTGCCGCAGGCGGAGATCGACGCGCGTGTGGCCGAGGCGGCGCGGGTGCTGGAGATCACCGAGCAGCTAGACAAGAAGCCGAACCAGATGTCGGGCGGGCAGCGCCAGCGCGTCGCCATTGGCCGCGCCATCGTCAAGCACCCGAAGCTGTTCCTGCTCGACGAGCCGCTGTCCAACCTCGACGCCGCCTTGCGCATGCGCACCCGCATCGAACTGGCCCAGCTCCGCAACCGCGTGGACGCCGCCTTCATCATGGTCACCCACGACCAGGCGGAGGCGATGACGCTCGCCGACCGGATCGTGGTGATGAACGACCGCAAGATCCAGCAGGTCGGCCCACCGATGGAAATCTACAGCCGGCCGGCCAACACGTTCGTTGCGCGCTTCGTCGGGTCGCCGGCGATGACTTTGCTTCCGGTCACGCTCGCGGAGGGCACAGGCGGCGACTACGCCTCGGTGACACTCGGCGACGGTTCCGTTGTCCAGACGCGGGTGCCGCGCGCGGGCCTCGGGACCGGGACGCTGCAGCTCGGCCTTCGTCCGGAAAGCGTGCGCCTCACCGCCGAGGGCGGCAGCAGCGCAAAGGTCGATCTGGTCGAACGCCTCGGCGACCGCACTCTCCTTTACGCCCACCTCGTCGATGGCCAGGCGATCACCGCGGAGGACAGCGGCACAAGCGCGGTGCAGGTCGGCGAAACGGTAAGCCTGCGCATCGCCGGTGCGGCGGCCCACCTGTTCGATGCCGACGGCACCGGCCACCATGCGGAGGCGCAGTCCGCATGAAGGCGGGCGGCACGCGCAGGGATTATTCGGGGCTGCTCTTCGTCCTGCCGTTCCTGACGGCCTATGTCGTAATGCTGATCTACCCGCTGCTGCGCGGCATGGCGCTCAGCCTGCAGCGCGTTGACCTGTTCGGCGGCGGGCGCTTCATCGGGCTAGACAATTACTCCCGATTGTTCGCCGACGAGACGTTCCTGCGCTCGATCCTCGCCACCTTTTCGCTCGCGCTGATGGTCGTTCCGCTGCTGACTGTATTAGCCCTGGCGCTCGCGCTGGCGCTCAACCGCGCCACCAAAGGCGCAGCGATCTTCCGCGGGGTGTTCTTCTCCTCGTCTGTGTTGTCGGTCACCATCGTCACCCTGATCTGGCGCTTCGTGCTTGCGCCAGACGCGGGCCTGCTCGGCGAAACCGCGCAGGCGCTCGGCGCCGAGCCGATCCCCTTCCTCAGCCACCCGACCTGGTCGCTGTGGGCGCTTGCCATCACCACCATCTGGTGGTCGATCGGCTTGCCGATGATGCTGTTCCTTGCCGGGCTCCAGCAAATCCCCGGCGATGTGTACGAAGCCGCCGCGCTCGACCGGGCGAGCCGCTGGACGACGCTCCGCCGCGTTACCCTTCCCGCTTTAAAGCGCACCGTTGTTCTCGTGATCATGCTGCAGACCGCGGCGCAGCTGCAGATTTTCGGACAGGCGCAATTGCTCACCGGCGGTGGGCCGGGCGGCGCAACGCGTACGATGGTGCTGTTCATTTTCGAAAGTGCCTTCGCGCGTTGGGAGCTCGGCTACGCCACCGCCGCGGCGGAGGTTCTGTTCCTGCTCATCGTGCTTCTGACGCTTACCCAATATGTCACCACCATGCGCGGATCGGAGGGCGACGGTGGCCGCTGATTTCAGCCCGTCCCGCGCACGCTGGTCGCCGCTCACCCTCGTTGCGATCCTGCTCGCCGCGTTCGTTATGCTTGCGCCGCTGATCTGGACCTTGCTGCTTTCGTTCAAGGAAAATGCCGCCCTCGTCGGCAACAGCGGCGCCGCTTTGTCACCGCCTTACACGCTCGAAAACTACCGCTCGATCCTGCAGGGCAACCAAGTCTTCCGCTGGCTGGTCAACAGCCTGATCGTATCGGGCGGAACGACGCTTGGTGTGCTCGCTCTGTGCAGCCTCGCCGGCTATGGTTTCGCGCGCCTCGAATTCCCCTTCCGCCGCACGCTTTTCATCTTCGTCCTGCTCGGCCTCGCAATCCCCGAGCAGGCGGTGATCCTGCCGCAGCATCAACTCTTCGCCGATCTGCGCCTGCACAACAGCTATCCGGGCCTGATCCTGCCTGGGCTCGCGGGCCCGTTCGGCGTGTTCTTCATGACGCAATATATGCGCGCAATCCCGAAGGAGCTCGACGAAGCCGCGATGCTCGACGGCGCGTCGCGGCTCCGCTTGTTCTGGAAGGTGATCCTGCCGCTGACCCTGCCCGCCCAGGCGACGCTCGGCGTGTTCACCTTTCTCGCCTCGTGGAATGCTTATTGGTGGCCGCTGATTTCGGCAACGCGCAGCGACATGTACACGCTCACCGTCGGCCTTGCCGCCGCGCAAATGAACTATGCGCAAACCAGCGGCCTGGGCTTCCTGATGGCGCAGGCGGTGTTCGCCTCCATTCCGATCTTCATCGTCTACATCCTGTTCCAGAAGCACATCGTGCGCGCCATGTCGGGAGCGGCGGCGAAGTGAAGCGTTGGCTTCTCCCCCTAGCCGCCGCGCTTTTCACCGGAAGCTGCAACATGTCGGACGGCGCGGATCAACGCACCGAACTGTACCTGCAGCGCTTCTTCGGCGAGTGCGGCGCCCAATACGGCACCGCCACCGACGTCTCACAGGTGGAAGGCGAATGCGGGATCATCACCGCGATGATCAACAAGTTCAACGCCAACAACCCCGACGTGAAGGTCAGCAGCAACGTCGTCGCCTGGCCCGGTTACCCGCAACTTTCCGCGCAGATGGCGGCCAAGGATCCGCCCGACCTCGTCACCATGCACACCGGCGTGATTTCCGATTACGCCGCGGAAGGTTTGCTCGAGCCTGTCGAGCCGTACCTTCTCGAAGCCGGCCTTTCGCCCTCGGCGCTGACCGAGGCGAGCCGGAGCGCGGTCACCATCGGCGGCAAGCTCTACGGCCTCCCCTTCGACACGCACGGGGGCCTGTTCCACATCAACACGAAGCTGTTCGCCCAGGCAGGCCTGATGAAAGGCGGTAAGCCGGTCCTGCCGACCTCTCCCGACGAGATGATGCAGCAGGCGAAGCAGTTCACCGAACGCACCGGCAAGCCCTATTTGATCCAGAGCCTGGTGGGCGACAACGCCTACGCGGCTCGCAACGTTTACACTTACCTGCTTGCGCAGAATGCGGTGCTGTTTCCTACTCCCAAGACGATCCGCCTTCAGACGCCGGAGGCGGAGCGGATCGTCGATTTCTTCCGCGCGATCACCGCGTCCGGGGTAAGCACGCGCAACCAGGATACGCCGGCGGCAATCGGCAGCTTCATGTCGGGCGAAGGCGGCATCTACCCGACCGGCACGTGGATGATCGGCCAATTCGAAGCGGAAGCGAACACGCCCGGGCGGCGGCTTTTCCACGCTTACACCGTATACCCCTATCCGCGGCTTTGGGGCGCGGAGGTGAGCTATGTCAGCGGCCACGCCTGGGTCGTTCCGAAGCGGGAGCGCACGCCTGAGCAGCGTCGCGCAATTGGGCGCTTCTTCCGCTTCATTGCGGAGCACAATTTCGACTGGACGCGCACCGGACACCTTCCCGCGTTCCAAGCGGTGGTGGAGAGCCCGGCGTTCAAGGCGTTGCCGCACCGGGTCAACATCGCGCCGATCGCCACCACCGGACGCCCACTGCCCGGCGGAGTGCAGCGCCAGAACGCGATTGAAGGCCTGGTCGGCGAGGAAATCGCCGCCGCGTTCAACGGGCAAAAGGCGACGAAACAGGCGCTTGCTGACGCCGAACGCCGTGTAAACGAGCTGCTCGCGCAGACCGACTGAACAGTCGTTGCCTAAACGGCACAACCGGCTGAATTCCGCGCCGTTTTCCCGTCTATGTCCTTGTCAGCATGGGGGGTGATTGCCATACCTGCGGCACGACGGCCTCGGGAAAGGGCCGCTGCCGCAACGGCTCACTCGGGGGAGGCTGAAACATGCGCCTGAAATCGATCATTCTATATTCCACGTCCGCGGCCGTTCTGGCGTTCAGCGCTATGTCTGCCGCTGCCCAGTCGCAGCCGGCCACTCCGCCCGATGACACGGCGCAGGCGCAAACCACGCCCGCGGATCCAGAGGCGGGTTCGGCTCAGACCGACGATGCCGTCCAGGGCGCTGACGGAAGCGATCAAGTAGCAGAGGGCGAAGAGATCGTCGTCACGGGTCTGCGCCGGTCGCTGCAGACCTCGCAGAATATCAAGCGCAACTCCGACCAGATTGTCGACGTCATTGTTGCCGAGGACATCGGCAAGCTTCCCGACCGCACCGTCTCGGAAGCCCTCGCACGCGTTCCGGGTGTAACCGTTGAGCGCGCCCAGGCCGAAGCCGGCGATGTCTTCGTCCGCGGGCTCCGCGACCCTGCCACCACGTACAACGGGCGCGATATCTTCACCGCCGAAGCGCGCAACGTCGCGCCTCAGGATTTCCCCGCGGGAGGCGTCGCCGCACTGGAAGTCTACAAGTCGCTGACGGCCGAGCAGGTTGAAGGCAATCTCGCCGGGTTGATCAACGTGCGCTCGCGCCGTCCGTTTGATTTCACGGGCTTCGAACTCGCCGGATCGCTAAACGGTACCTATGCCGACCTTTCAAAGGACAAGGCATGGAACGGCAACGTCCTCGTCTCGAACCGCTGGGACGTGGGCGATGGCGGCGAATTCGGCGCCTTGCTCAACGTCAGCTACACCGAGCTCACCTACGAAGATCATATCCGCTTCAACAGCGGCGACTTCTTCGGCATCAATCCGGCTCCGGGCAAGCCCGGCGTCTTTTGCGACAACTTTGACGCAGGGTGTCTCGGCAACCCCCCGCCAGGAAACGTTCCCGGTGCAACGGTTCGCGTACCTGCCGTAATTGGCCTGTTCATGAACGCCGGCACGCGCAAGCGGCCTTCGGCAAACGGATCGCTGCAGTACAAAGTCAATTCCAACCTACAATTTTACGTCGATGGTCTTTACCAAGGATTCCGGCGGGACGTTTCTGATCGGTCGTTCAACGTTCCACTGTTCGCCTTTCCCAGCTACACCAACGTCAAAATTGCCGGCAAAGGCGCCTTGTACGATTATCCCAGCGGGCTAACGGCGAACGCGCCCAATTGCTGCCGTCCGGACGGCGTCCAGGCCGGCACCAAGGAAAAGACCGACACCTATCAGATCGCCGGCGGCGCAATCTGGGAGACCGACCGCATCCGGCTCGCCGCCGACGTGGCGCGCACCGATAGCCGGTTCGATCTCACCGTGAACAACGTTGACTTTCAGCTTGTGAACTCGCCGACGATCGACGTCTTGTTCGATGGCCCGGGGGACGGCGGCGCGCAGTTCAACTTCACCGGATCGAACACGACCGACCCCGCCAATTACCGCTCGTTCGGCATCTTCGACCGGCACCTCGTCGCCAAGGGTGACGATTGGCAGGCGCGGATCGACCTCTCGGTCCGGGACGTGACCCCTTGGGCGCGCGCGATCGACCTCGGCGTCCGATACAACACCCGCGACGCAAGCTTCTTCAACGCCGAGCGGTTCACGAGGAACGGCACCGGCGGTGCGTTGAGCGCCTTCCCGCTGACTTTCGAAACCGTCAAATGGCGCTTCCGCGACGGCAATGGCGGCGTCGATACCCTGATCCTGCCTACCCATGAGAGCCTTCGCGGCGCGATCGGGCAGCTACGGCAGATCGCCGGATTCCTTCCCGGTTTGCCGCAGCCGGGGCTGGAGGAAGTTACGCAGGACCGGACCGGTCCGGCAGACGATTTCACGGCAAGCGAAAAATCCTACACGGCCTACGCCCAACTGCGCTACGGGTTCGACGCGGGCAGCATTCCGATCGATGGCGTGATCGGCCTCCGCGCCATTAGGACGGAATTCGATCTTCGCGGCTCGCGCGAGGAAATTTTCAACGGGCCAGCCAACGACAAGGTGTTCCCGGTCGAGTTCAACCAAGCCTACACCGACTATCTGCCCAACTTCAGCGTACGAGCGAAATTCACCGACAAACTGCAGCTCCGCGCGGCCTACACCGAAACGCGCCGCCGGCCAGATTTCGGACAGCTCCGTCCGGGTCTGCGGATCGATCCTCCTCCCGGTCAGGGCCAAGTGCAGACCGGCAGCGGCGGCAACCCGAACCTGCGGCCGATCACGTCGAAAAATTACGATGTGTCGCTTGAATATTACTTCGCGCGCACCGGTTTCCTGGCATTGGCCGCGTTCCGCCGCGATGTAAGCGACTTTATCATCGACGTCACGGAAGTGCGCGACATCCCGGGCGTTGGCCCGGTACGGATCAGCGGACCGGTCAACGCACGCAGCGGCCGACTGGAAGGCATTGAAGGCCAGTTCCGGACCTTCTTCGACTTCGACTTCATGCCAAGCTGGACGCACGGTTTCGGCACGGAGCTGAATCTCACCTACATCAAGAATCGGCTCGATGCTCCGGTCGCGAGCAATGTGGGAGACATCAAGTTCCCCGATGTTTCCAAGTGGTCCTACAATCTTGTCGGCTTCTACGAGAAGGGGCCGATCACGGCGCGCCTCGCTTACAATTCTCGATCCAAATACGTTCAAATCTTTGAAGCAACGCCAACTGCGATCATCGAGCGCGAATTCACCAACGGCGTGTCGCGCCTCGACGGATCGATCAGCTACACGCTGAGCGAGCAACTCACCATCGCGGCGGACGTGTCCAACATCCTTGGCAAGCCGTTCCGCAACTTCCGCACAACCGAAGACAATTTCATCTTCCCGCGGGACGTGCGCTACGAAGAGCGAGTTTACTCGATCGGCCTGCGCGCGCGCTTCTAACCGCTTCGGCGGGGCAGAAGGGGCGGGAGGGGCAACGCCTCTCCAGCCCCTTTTTTATTTGGGCTTCTTCGCCGGGCGGAGGCTCGCGCCGACCTGCGGCTTGCCGTTCTTCCAGACCATCGGCGCCACGTAGAGCCAGCGCTCGTTCTTCGCCGGGCGGCAGGCGGCGGTTGCCGACCATGCATGGAACGCCATCAGGCTGCGCCCGCCTGCCTGAAAGATGCTCGGATGGCCTGGGCCGCTGAGGCAGCCTGCATCCTTGTCGCGGAAGCTGAACAGGATCGGGTTCTCCGGCGCGTCCGCGCACGGACCAAGCGGGCCCGAGCAGCCGGCATAGCCGGTCGCGTATGGCGACAAGCGATCCTTGGGATCCCATCCGTAATACGCGGCCGAATAGAAAAGCTGGTACGTCTCGGGCGTTCGAACCATTGCCGGCGCTTCCACCAGCTTCATTTCCCACGCCTGATCGTCCTTGATCAGCGCAACCGGCGCACCGGTGACGGACATGCCGTCGGCCGCGAGCCGCTGGCCCCAAATGGCCGTGCCCTTCCCCACGCGGTTTCCGTCGCTCTTATAGTAAAGGTAGAGCTTGCCGTCGCGGTCTCGGAAGGGATTGGCATCGATCGTTCCGCCAAGGTCGAACTGGCAGACAGCCGGTTCCGCGGAAGTGTCGCGGAACGGACCCTGGGGATTGTCGGCAGCCGCGATGCCGATGCACTGCACGTTCTTCTTGCGGTGGTTCGCGGTGTAATACAGCAGCCAGCGCCCGCCGATCTCCATCACCTCCGGCGCCCAGGTGAAACCTGGTTTCACCCAAGGCGCGAGCACCGGCATGCCGTCCAGCCGTTTCTTGGGGTTGGCGGGGTCCATCACGTGGGACCAGTTCACCAGATCGCCGGACGTTGCCATC
This sequence comes from Allosphingosinicella sp., assembly GCA_036386995.1. Lineage (GTDB taxonomy): Bacteria > Pseudomonadota > Alphaproteobacteria > Sphingomonadales > Sphingomonadaceae > Allosphingosinicella. The sequence goes on from DASVUO010000028.1 coordinate 8,924, forward strand.
GGCAGGTTGACGCCGGCGTTCGTTGCGTAGGCGATGAATTTGTTGCCGTGCCGCACGACGTGCGGGTCCGGGAAGTTGGTCTCGAACACCGGGACCATCAGCGGTTCCGCGGCGGAAGGCGCAGCTGCGGCAAAAGCGGCAAGCGCAGCACTGACCGAAAGGAGCAAGGTTTTCCGGGCCATTTGAACGCCTTCCCAGTGTTACGCTTCAGCGCCTTCTAACATCTGCCGGCGGCGAACCAAATGCCAAAGCTGTGCCGGTCAGAGCACCTCCACCTCGTCCATCCCGAAGCGGAGCCGGGCGGTGAGCAATGCCCGGAAGGTGTTGTAGCCGCCGGTGCCCGGGAAGAAGGCGTGGAAGAAAAGCTGCGGCTCGCCGTCCAGCCCCGGCGCAACCGAGGCATGGCCCGGCGCCCACCAGCTTCGCGCGGTCTTGAGCAGCGGCTCGGGTCTTTTCTTGTAAGGTCCCAGCGGGTGATCGGCGACTGCGACACCGATTCCGTAAGCAGGCGTACAGAAGTCGTTGCCGGCATAGAAAATCCAGTAACGGCCGTTCTGACGGGTGACCCATGGCCCTTCGATCAGGTGCCCCTCCCAGTCGAGGTCGTTGCAGAGGACAAGCGTCGGCTCGCCAAGCAGCGACTCGCCGTCAGGGGCGAGGCGCTGGCCGCGAATGGGCGTGCGCATGGCCTCCAGGATCGCGTCGGCGTCGCCGCAGTCCTGAAGAACGCTCTTCACCTCCGGCCAGGAGCCAAGCGCCGCCTCAATCAGCGGCTGCATCAGAAAGAACCGCTCCATCGGCCGGCGCGTGTTCGCCCAGGGCTGGACGGCGGCGGCGAAGGCGGCGGTGCGGCGATCCTCCTCCGTTGTCCAGATGCGGTCGATCAGCTCCGGGCGCTGGCGAAGCAGGCCGGCGAGCGGGCGCGGCCAGATGCCGTTCGTATCGGCTTTCCAGAACAGATAAGGCTGCCCGTCCGCATCGATGAAGATGTGGGAGTCGATCACGCCGCCGCTCATCGGCGGGTTGGGGAGGCCGGTGCCCGGCGCGGGCGGGTAGAGCAATGTGCCGCCGGTGATCAGCGGCCCGCCGATGTCGCGCCAGGGGCCCGCCGGATGGTTCGCCTTGGCGATGCCGATGGCGAGCGCGTTGTTCTTTTGCCGGGCGGTGTAGCAGAGCCAATATTCGTCGCCGATCTTGGCCATTTCCGGCGCCCAGAAATCGGCGACGTGGCGCCCGCTTGCCGTCCACTCCGGAGTCTCCCCTTCCGGGAACACGAAGCCGGCCGGCTCCCAATGCTCGAGATCGTCCGAGCGCAGGATCGGAAAAGCATCGGGCGCGTCGTTGGATGTCGCAACGAGGTGATAGCCTTCGTCGGTCTTGAGCACGGCCGGGTCGCCATAGCCGGACAGGATCTTGGGGTGCCGCGCTTCGGTGAGCAGAGGTTTCCAGTCCGGCTCCGGCGCGTCGGACGCAAGCGGGCCTTCATAAGCGTGGTTGTGGCGCAGGCCGAAGTCCTCGGCGAGCTGGCGGTGGAAGGCCGTGTAGTCCGCCTGCTCCCCGCCGGTGAGGTGGTAGGTGCGCAATTCGCCGGTGCTGGGGCGGGAAACGGTGAAACGGGTCCCCTCCCCGTCCGAGACGGCATTCACTTCGAAATCGATACGATTCGTCATCGCCGCCAGATTAGCCGCCGCGTTCCGGCGGGGCTAGCGGCCGTAAATGCGGTCCAGCGCCTGCGCAACGGTGACCAGCCGCTCCGCCTCGGGGTCGAACCGAGCGCCCGAGCCAAGGCGAACGGCCCAATCGGCGGCGGCTCGGCCGCCCCATTCGTCCGGCGGGGAAACCAGGGTTTCGGTGGCGGTGCCGCGATATTGCTCGGCGGTGAAATCGTAGAACGAGCCGCCGACATTCTTAAGCGCCGCGCCGCCGCTGGTGCCGTAAAAAGCGGCGGAGATCACCGCCTCCTGCCCGGCCGGGAGGTTCCACGAGCAAGCGAGGCGCAGCGACGTACCGACGGCAAGATCGAGCTGGGCCACGGCATAGTCCTCGACCACGCCCTCGCGCAGCGGCTCGCCCTTGGAGAGGAGCTGCGACGAGGCGCCGGTCACTTCCGGAAAGCCGAGCGTCCACAGCGCGAGGTCGACGAGGTGAACGCCGAGATCCATGACGCAGCCGCCGCCGGACAAAGCGGGATCGTAGAACCAGGCTTTGTCCGGTCCCCAGGCGTTGTGGAAGACGAGGTCGCAGGCGAAGACCGAGCCGAGTTCGCCGCCTTCGATCAACGCGCGGATGCGCTGCATGCCTTCGGTGAAGCGGTAGGAGAGGTCCACCGAAAGCAGGCGATCCGCCTTGCGAGCCGCTTCCACGACGGCGAATGCCTCCGGGGCGGTGCGGCCGAGCGGCTTCTGGCAGAACACGGCGGCGCCAGCCCGCAATGCGGCGATCGACTGTTCGGCGTGGAGCGCACTCGGCGTGGCAATGACTATGCCGTCGAGCTGTTCACCAAGAAGCCCCTCCAGCCCCTCCACCCGCTTGGCGCCGCGCCCGAGCTTCAGCGCCTCGGCGGCCATCTCGTCCGATGGATCGGCGATAGCGGCGGCATCGATCGCGCCGGTGGCGATCATCGCTTCCATCCGGTGCCGGCCAATCCAGCCGACGCCGAGGAAGCCAACCCGCGGCCGCGCCATCAGGGCGTCACCAGCGCTTTAAGGAAGCCGTCCGGCCGGTCGCGGGTGGCGTCCAGTGCTTCGCCGAGTCGGTCGAGCGAGTAGGTGTGGGTGTAAAGCGGGCTTGGGTCGAGCCGGCCTGAAGCAACAGCCTCCACGGCGTCCCGGATGCCCTGTGCGTAAGCGGCGGGGTCGCGTTCATGCGCGTTGATCACGTCGATGCCGCGCCAGTTCCACAGCCACATGTTCACCTGCCGCGGTCCATCCTGGTGGTAGCCCGCGACGATCAGCTTGCCGCGTTCCTTGACCAGCTCGGAGGCGAGGTCGAGCGGCCACTGCTTGCCCACCGCCTCGATGACCCGGTCGCAGAACTTTCCGCCGGTCAGCTCCTTGACCCGCTCGATGATGCCGTTGTGGTCCTCCATCGGGATCACCTCGGCTGCGCCGAATTGCTTGGCTACATCCAGTGAATATTGACGACGCGAGATGGCGATCACCCGCGCACCTGCGTCTGTCGCCAGGCGGGTGAGCAAGGCGCCAAGGAAGCCGATGCCGACGATGGCGACGGTCTGCCCGGCCCCAATGTCGCTGCGGCGGAAGATGTTCATTGCGCAGCCGAGCGGCTCGCCCGGGAAAGGCTGGCCGGCAAGGCTGTCGGGCAGGCGCACCACAGCGTCGGCCTCGGCGATGTCG
>DASVUO010000029.1:0-1929 GCA_036386995.1 Allosphingosinicella sp.
TGACCCGCGCCATCTGCCCGGAACAGCCAGCCCTACAACGGCTTCACGATCACCAGGATCACGATCAGCACCGTCGCCAAACCCGGAACCTCGTTCATGATGCGCAACGTTTTGCCGCTCACCGCGCGTTCGCCGCGGGCGAGTTTGCGGCCGTAGCCGATCAGCCAGCCATGGTAGGCGGACAAGGCGATGACGATAGCGAATTTGAGGTGGAACCAGGTCTCGCTCCACGCGCCGGTGATCCAGGCGAGCGTCAGACCAAGCACCCACACCAGGATCATCGCCGGCGTGATTATGATGTTGCGGAGCTTCTTCTCACGATCGATCCAGCGCCCTTCCTCGGGCGAGCCGGCGGCGGATTCCTGGTGGTAGACATAGTATCGCGGCAGCATGAACAGCCCCGCGATCCAGAAGATCACGAAGATCAGATGCCCCGCCTTGATCCAGGCGTAGGTCAAGCTGAGCGCCGTCTCGACATTCACCGACGCACCAGTGCGATCAGTTGTTCGACATGTTCGATCGGCGTGTCCGGCAAGATGCCATGCCCCAGGTTGAAGACGTGCGGACGGTCCGCGAAGCTATGTAGGATGCGCCGCGCCGCGCTTTCAAGCGCCTCCCCGCCGGCGATCAGCGCAAGCGGATCGAGATTGCCCTGCACCGGCATCCCCTCAGGGAGATTGGCATGCGCCCAATCCGGGTCCACCGTTTCGTCGATCCCGACCGCGTCGACCCCCGTCTCCCGCGCATAAGCCGGAAGCTTGCCGCCCGCGCCTTTGGGAAAGCCGATGATCGGCGTCTCGGGATGCCGCGCCTTGAGGCCACGGACAATGGCTGCGTTCGGCGCGACCACCCAGCGTTCGAACTGCGCCGGCGACAAGGTGCCGGCCCAGCTGTCGAACAATTGCACCGCCTCGACGCCGGCTTCGATCTGCCGCGAAAGATACTCCACCGTCATCGCCGTCACCGCGTCGATGATCTCCGCAAAGGCGGCTGGATCGCGATAGGCCATGCGCCGAGTCTCGCTCTGGTCCTTGCTGCCGCGCCCGGCGACCATATAGGTCGCAACGGTCCAGGGGCTGCCCGCGAAGCCCAGGAAGGTGGTCTCGGGCGGGAGGAGGGCCGAAATCTTCTCCACAGCGCCGTAGACCGGCTCCAGGCGCTCTGGAGCGGGTGTTTGCGCGGCGAATGGGGCGTCAACCAGCGGCGGAGACAGCCTCGGGCCCTCGCCAGCCTCGAATCGCAGGTCCTGGCCGAGCGCCCAGGGCACGATCAGGATGTCCGAAAACAGGATCGCGCCATCGAAAGCGAAGCGTCGGATCGGTTGAAGCGTGATCTCCGCCGCGGCCTCCGGGTCCATGGCCATGGCCAGGAAGCCGCCTTTGTCCGCCCGGAGCGCGCGATATTCGGGCAAGTAGCGCCCGGCCTGACGCATCAGCCAAATCGGTGTTTTCTCAGCCTTTTTGCCCTTGAGCACGCTGAGCAGGAGCTTTTCGGTCGGGGGCATGAAACGGGGATCCGGCTCCGCTCTCTACTCTTTAAGAGTCTTATTAAAGAGAGTCTGTTGAAGGTAGTTGGGCAGGCGAAGCCGGGGTTTATTCGCTCCACCCGATTTTGCAAACAGCGTTGACTCACCCAAAGCCGCGGAAGCCCGCGGAGTCGCGCGGCTCATCCCCGCTATCCACAGCTAAGTCGTGGATTTTCTCCCATCTTCGCGAATCTGTGGACAGCTTTCGCAAAACGGGGGCGATCGCTTTGCTTGCAACCGTCCCGAGGCTTCCGCTAGCGAAACCCCCATGCTTATCCACAGCGGGATTTCGGCGTGACGGCCATTCACCTCCATCTCCTTTCGGATTCCACCGGGGAGACGCTGGAGCTGATCGCCAAAGCCTGCCTCGCCCAGTTCGAAGGCGTCGAAGTGCGGCGCCACCT
>DASVUO010000030.1:0-8708 GCA_036386995.1 Allosphingosinicella sp.
GCGGGTTCGCCGTCCCGCAGGTGCAGATAATTGCTGTCGAAATCGCCTGCGTCGGCCAGCTTCTTCCAGTCGCCGATCATAATCCCGCGGCTGCTTTTGCGGGTGATGAGGTTCTCCGCTTCAAGCGCCTTCAACGTCCTGTTCACGTGCACGGGCGTGAGGCCGACGCAGTCGGCGATCTGCTCCTGCGTCATGGGCAGCTCGTAGTCGGTCTCCTTCCCAAGGCCTGCAACCTTCAGCCTGAGCGAGAACTCGCACAAGAGGTGTGCGATGCGGGTATGGGAATCCCGGCGGCCGACATTTGCGATCCATTCCCGGAAAACGGAACCGTCGACGAGTGTGTCATGCCACATTGCCATGCCGACATTCGGGCGCTCGAACCCAAGCTTCTTGATGGCCTCGCGGGGGATGAAAGCGACTTCGCTGTCGGTCAGCACCTGCACGCTGTGGTCGGCAACGCCGAGGAAGGAATTTTGAAGATCGACGATGTCGCCCTTCATGTGCACCGCCACGATCTGGCGCGACCCGCCCATGACGATCTTGTGCCGCATCGCGTAGCCGGAGAGCATCACGCACGAATGGGTCGTCTTCTCCCGTTCGCGCACAATGTAGCCGTGCCGTTCGATGCGCTTCGTCCGATGCGGGAGAGCAAGCAGCGCTTGCGCGTCCTCCCTCGTGAACTCGCCCCAATAGCTGTCCAGCTTGGCCCAATAGGCCAGCTTATCGATCATCGGCTGCAAAGGTGAATTGGGCTGGCCTGGCAATGTCGCTCTCCGCTTCGGCGGGAGCACAAGGCTCACAGTCGATGAACGCCGGTAGATGCCATCGATGCAGGTCCGTAACATGACCGCACGATGATAGCTAACTATTTGAACTTTAAGTTCTTAACACCGGCCTTAACGTATGATAGATAATCGGCATCGTCGGAATTGCTCAGGCTCCGGCGGCTGAGAGACAAAGCGCTCCCGCCGAACGAGTGGGAGCTTTGCGTGACCAGATATTTCATGAACCTGCGGGACGGCACCGAAGAGTTGCTGGACCCGGACGGTCTCGAATTCGAGACGCTGGATGCGCTTCGAAAGGCGGTTCTCGCGACGGCGCGCGACCTTATGTGCGGCGACATGGTCGCGGGCGTGCTCGACTTCAGGTTCCGCATCGACGCCGAAGATGCGGACGGCGTGATCGTCTACACCCTGCCGTTCAAGCATGCGGTGAACATCATCCCCGACACGATCGGCTACGACTGATCCCACCGCTTCAGAAGATATGAAGCAGGACCTCCCAACCTAATCCAGCTTTCCGCAGAGCTTGCGTGCTTGGCCCTTGAGCTGGGTGAGGTGAAGCGAGATCAGGAAGCGCGGATTGCCGTTGCTGTTCCGATCGTCAAAGCGGCAGTCGGAAGCGTCGGCGATGCCCGCTTTGCGGCCGTCAGCGATGACTTCCCGGAACCGCGCGCAGGCGGCGTCGCGGGCGGCGCCCTTTCCCTGCCGCACGGCGTCCAACAGCTCGGTGGCCTTCGCCGCCGCCGCTGCGCCCGCCTCCTTGGACGTGCACAGCCGCGCCTCCGCCTCCTGGCGCGGTCCCTCTTCTCCCCCCGAGCAGGAGGCGGCGAGCAGCGCCAGGATCAGCGTGCGGAGAATGCGTGACATGGCGAAAGATTACAGCGCGAGCGCCGCTTGTCAAAAGCACCCGCTCTCCCGCCTCCCCTCCCCGCGCCGAAGCCTTGCCTTCGCCCCGGCGCTTCGCTATCTCCCCGGCTTCGCTTCATCGGCAAAGCTCGGCTGACCGGCCCCCCGGTCGAGGGCGGCTGCCCGAAAGACTTAAGGACAAGCGCCCGTGGCCAAGGCCTCTCCCGCCGAATTCATCAAGCAGGTCCGCTCCGAAACCGCCAAGGTGGTGTGGCCGACCCGCAAGGAAACGATCACCACCGGCATCATGGTGGTGATCATGACGTCGCTGCTCGGCATCTTCTTTTTCGCAACCGACAGCGTCTTCGCCGCCATCGTCCGGTTCCTGATCGGCCTCGCCCAGGGCAGCTGAGCGCGGTCCACACCGACTACGCTACGACCACACGAACAGACTCGAAAACAAGAGACAGGAAGCACATGTCCCGCTGGTACATCATTCACGCTTATTCCGGCTTCGAGAACAAGGTGCGCGACCAGATCCTGGCCGATGCGCAGCGCCTCGGCCTGGACCAGCTCGTTGAATCGGTGGAAGTGCCGACCGAAAAGATCACGGAAGTGCGCCGCGGCAAGAAGGTCACGTCCGACCGCAAATTCTTCCCTGGCTACGTGCTCGCCAAGCTGAACATGAACGACGACGTCTACCACCTCGTCAAGAACACGCCCAAGGTCACCGGCTTCCTGGGCTCGATGGGCAAGCCCCAGCCGATCAGCGAGGCCGAAGCCGCCCGCATCCTCAACACCAAGGAAGAAGCCGCGGCGTCCGCGCCCAAGGCCAAGATCAACGTCGATTACGAGATCGGCGACCAGGTCAAGGTGCTCGACGGCCCGTTCGCAAGCTTCAACGGCGTTGTCGAGGAACTCGATTTCGACCGCGGTCGTGTGAAGGTCGGCGTCAGCATCTTCGGGCGTGCAACGCCCGTGGAGCTGGAATTCGAGCAGGTTGAGCGGGTGAAATAGCACGTCTCAAAGTGGTACTTTCAGCCGGGTAGGTTCGGCAGGCTGGGGCGGCACCTTCATCGGGGTCGTCGGCTATTCCCGGTCTCCCCAATCGCCTCCAGGAACCGCAAATTCTCGTCCCGCTGCGCACACGTAAACGGCCTGGCCATGGCGGCCTCTCCCGGGCGGCGGAAAGCGCCCGTTCGAGCTAATGTTCTCAAAGAAATCCTACATCAAAGGGTACCGGTAGCGGGCGGGAACGAGTCCCTTATGCCTCGGGTAAGCACGCCACCTGCTCAAGAAATTTGCGTCTCCCGCCAAACGCCGGGTGGCGTACCCCGGAATAGCTATACCGCAAGCGTTTCAACGCTGCACAGGCGTCATTTCCCACCCCGACCAAGCGCTGCGGCCGGAGAAGCCCAATAAGGGTTGTTAGATAGGGCAAGCAGATTTCCCGCTCTTTACCGGTATGTCGGCGGTTCGAAAGTGGCTCGGCAGGACGATGCGGATGCACGGGAACTATATTCCAAAGAAACACAGGTCGCTCAATTTTGGCGAGTGCCTCCCATACGATAGCGGCAGTCATCTCCTTCGTCGGACCTGCCCGCGTGGCGCATTGCAGGCGATCCGCAACACCGAAGCGTGCGCCGTGAGCACTGAGACGTGCATCGTCTGTCATAGCCAGCCCGGTCCGACGGCCTCCATTGTGACCCAGTTCGAGTCCGATCCACAGGTCGGCTACGCCAGTCTCCGCAGCCGCTTGCAGCACATGGGTTAGATTGTCGCGGCGGATCGCGGGAGCATTCTCAACATCGAAAGGTGGATAGCGATCACTGTACGGGTTGAAGCAGCCGTCCATCCGCAGCGAGGCCATGGCCTCAACGAAATCCGTAACAGCGGCGCTCACCGGGGCAATCGGTAGGAAAGCCGATGGCGGGACATATCGGCGATAACGGTGCCGCCCTTGTTCTTGCGGAGCTCTCGAAACACTTCGAACCCCTGAATGATCGCTTCCTCCCAGATCCACAGCGGGCGGCTCTCCACCTCATAGCCCTTCACCATCTGGCGGATCGTCTTGAGCAGCCCGTAATCGAGCCGGGTCACGCCCTCGAAGGCATGGTGCCGAAGCCCGTGTGCGAAGATCCAGTTGGAGATGCCCTCCTCGGTGATCACGGCACGGGCACCATCCTGCTGTTCGTCAATTTCCGGTCGGCTTTTCCGCTTCAAGCGCAGCAGCGAGCGCATGACCGGCGACCACCCGAGGTAAGCAATGTAGGAAAGGTGGAAAACGTCGTGATAGCGATAATCGTCCGCAACCGCGGCATTGTCCGTCAGGCGATCGCCGACGTTGATGCCGTTCCATTGTTGGATGACGTACGGCACGCCACCAGCCGTTTTCTTCTCCCGAAAGACTATCTCCATCCGCCTCGGCAATTGCTCGTCGGCATCGAAATCCTCGTCGAAGGGCGCGCCCCAATCCCGAACCACCGGAAAACGATCTAGCGATTTCGCGAGGTTGAAAACCGCCGCCTCGTGCAGGCTGATGTGCGCGATATCCGCTGTGGCGATCAGTTCGCGCAACACCTCCACCAGTGCGTGGGTGATCGTCTCGCGATCCGCTCCGGCCTGACGCCCGACGCCGACAAGTGCACCCACCTTTTCGGCGGTCACGAGAAGGCGCCGCTCCACCTGACGGCCGCCTACCGGCTCACCGAAGTGTCGGCCAGCTTCCTGGAGCGCCGAGAAAGTGCGCGGACGATGCTGGGTCCCTTTGAAGCTCCACCCGCCGCTCCCGGCAGCGCGGGCCGCGAGGTCCGACAGCTTCACCGGAACGAGCCGAGCGACGTTGGCGAAATACCAGAGAACGTCACCCAGCTCCTCGATGGAGGACTCCCGGTAGGAGAAATAAGCCCGCTTATCGCGTTGCTTCTTCTTCACCTCACTGAGCAGGCTTCCCGTTTCACCGAACAGGCCCATCATCAGAAAATCGAGCGCCGCCGCGTCTTTCAGCCCAGTCCTGTTCAGCTTGCCGGCGAACCGCTGATATTCGTCGAGGAGCAGGGGTCCCGTCAGGTTGCGGGTGGGCGCCAACTGGCGGCGGACCTGCTCGAGAGTGAGGGGGGTCATTGGGTGACCTTGACCGTAGCCACGGCTGGCGCCGCCTCATTGGAACTTACTTCCAGTCGGGTCTCCAATGCTTTCGCGCGCTGGTTGGTACCGTCCGACGGACTCGTCGGCGATCTAGATATCACAGCGGTCAAGAGCATCGCCCCGACCAGCAAGGAGAAGCAAATGGCCCACAATTGCACCGCGATTGTTGCACTTGAAGCTGAAGTAGCGCCTTTCGGAGAGGCTCCAACAAAGGCTCCCGTGATCCCCCGCATCGCGACAACAACACTAAAGGCAAGTAGCGCAGCAACGAGCGGCTGAAGCAGCCCCAGCCTAAGCCATTCGTCGGGATTTCGACCCAAAGTCATCCATATAGCGACAGAAGGAAGCGCTACCGCCGCCAGCAAACCGCCAATGGCAGTAAGGCTGTACGCTCTACTTGTTTCCGGCGCTGCTTGGCTTGTATCCGTATTGTCACCCACCAGAATTGGCCTCGTAAGCGGGTGCGTGTGCCGCTGCAGCCGGGGCGCATTCACGAACGGTGAACGCGAGGAAGAATGCGAGAACGAGGGCAGACGCCCACCTTGTGACGCTCTGTTCACGCTCTAGGGTGTGAATGCGTTCACGAAGATCCGATTCGACCTCTTCGATCTTTTTCTTCAAGCCGGGCAGCGTTTCAAACCTCCCCGCGATGGAAGAGATGATTTCCGGCTCGATTCTAAAAAGCGGTTTCTTCTTGCTGCTCTTCGCATACCCTTTCGCCGTGGCTCGATCGAGGTTTGCGAAGAAGACTTCGAAAAGGACCTGGCCCTCGCGAAGGTGCACTTCGCCGGGGCCGGCGTTATTAACCGCCAGAACCAGCCGCCCGCGATAGCCGGGATCGATGTGAAAACCGGAAACGTTGATCAAACCTTTGAACTGCAGTTCGCGAGCTCGCAGGGCGAGTAAAGCAAAGGCATCGTCAGGAACATGCACCGCCTCATGCGTAAGAAGAAACGCAAATTGCCCTGCTGGTATAACAAACGCCTCTCCGTCCGCTAACGTTCGAATGCTCTTCGGATCATTTTCCTCAACAGGAGTAACGTACGCCTGACCGCCCATCTTCAGGTTGTAGGAAGCTCCCCGTAGCCAATCCGGATCCAGGTCATACTTCGGCTTCTCATCAGGATTGGCTGGGTCAGGTATGAAGAAGATTTTGTCTACCTTATGACGCTCCTCGATCCGCTCACCCGACCAAAAGCCGCCCGGTTGCCCGGGGTCCCCTCTGTCCCCCCGCTCACCCTTTTCCCCTCGAAACATCTGCCGCACCGCCGAGTTCATTTCGCTTAAGATCCCTGCTGGCCTTTGGCGCCTCACTCGGTCAAGTGCTCATACTGTAAACAACTGACCTTGGACCGGCTTTACCAGGCTCTTGAACCCCGCGCCTATTGAAGGGATTTCCAACCCCCACCGTGGCGGGAAGAACGGCGCCGGCTCCTCCAAAGGCGACGCCCGGTACGACTGCTTGATGCGGGTGCGGCCGCTGACGCCGGGCACGTCGGGATGGGCCACCCGCGCGTACTTCGAGATTTCGCAGAAGATGTTCTGGCAGTCGATCAACTGCAGCTTGCGACCGAACAAACCTTTGAAGTCGATCCCGCGCGCCGCGAACTCACGGTCCTGCATGTCAGCCATATATTCGATTACCTCGCGCGCAGAGCGTCCGCCGGTGTCCTCGAAGCACTTGGCGATACCGTCGAGCGCGCCCGGACCCGCGACGACGAAATCGGCCTCCGAGAAATCGAGCAGGTTCGAATAATTGAGATCGATCGCATATTGGAAGGTGAGGAACGGCCCGAGCCCGGGATAAGGGCTGAGCAATTCGTACACCTCCCCGAGGCTTCGCGCCCGTTCCAGCCGGGCCGGCAGGCCGTCGTCCATCATTCGCGCGAGCAGCGCCAGGTGATTGGCATGCTTGCGCGCATGGCCGAGCTGCGGCGCCGGCATGATGTAGGCCGCCGAGTAGATGCGGGCGCCTCGGGCCATGGCGCTGTCGAGCAGCGCGACGACGGCCGGCAGATCGATGCTTTGCCAGGAGACGGGCCCCAGCTGCCTTTCGATGGATTCCCAGGTCTCGATCTTGTTGAATATCTTGAACAGCAGGGTTCGAAAAAAGAGCTCGGCCGGCGCCTGCGAGCGGTCGGGCCGGTATTGGATGTCGCGGATCAGATACTGGCTGACCCGGTCCGCGGCCCGATAGGTGTTGGTGAACCGGTAGGCGGCGAGGATCGGATCGTCCGTCCACGGCCCTTGCGGGTCGGCCAGGCGTCGCTCGTAGATCGCGTGGCGCTTGGCGGCGAAGCGCCAGTAGCTGTCGTAAACGGCGGTTGGGGTCATGGCGTCCTGAAATTGGCGGCTGCGGGTGCCGGCCGCTATCGCAGGGTGACCGGCCGCCTGTCTACGCCGAGAGCCCCACCTTCGACGCGCAGCGGAGGCCGCTCGCTTGCCCGGCCCTGTCGAGCGGGCGAGCTCGTATCATGCCGCCGCGAAGTATCTCGGATTATCCCAATCGGCTGGGTCTCCAACCAAGCCCTTCGGGTGCTCAATGTCGATCAGCTCATGGAGCTCCGTCAGCAAGGGTCCGCCCTCGTGGCCATCTTGGTCACGATTTTTGAAGAGTGCGATGAGGTGATCTGGAACTTTCGGACCGACGCTGCCCCAGTAAGTGAAGTCTTTGCCGATCAACATTCGATCGACCTGGGTGTCGGCGCTGACATGCCCGACGTCAACCTGGTCGGCGGTCGGGCGGTAATGCATCGATCTCTCGAACAACCATCCCTCGTGCCCCTCTTCATGCCTGTACGTCCGATCGCCCACGGCGCGCCTCCTGGGCCCAGGAATTTGAGGGCGCTTAGGAACGAATCGCAAATCGCGCCAGTAGTCGTCAAAAGGCATCGCATCATCGACCCGCATCCAGAAGATCAGGCGCGGATAGATCTTTTTGAGACCGCCGCTTTTGCCGGCCATACCGACGATGATGTCGCCCTTTTTGGCAGCCTTGCGAACATTCGGCTTGCAGCAGGCGAGCGTACACCAGCCGAAAAACGGGTTGGGCGCAAAGCCAAGGTCATGATCCATGCGATAGGTTCGGGTCTTCATTTCGCTCTCTTGCAGATAACCGGTTTGGGGTCGTCCCACTGAAGCGCGGCGCCCGACGCGTCTTGAGGCGGCTCGGCCGTACTCGAGACGCAGGCTCTCAGCTGATCGGCCGACCAGCCGCATTGCGTGCCGTACTTTTGCGCAAGCGGGTGCAGCCCCTCGAACGAGCAGTCGGGCCCAAGGAGCACCACAACGTGGCCGGAACACCGCCCGGCGTAATCCAACTCCGGCAAGTCGCCGCTTTCGTCATCCACAGGGATGATCACGGGCGCTGCGCCGAGATCGCTGCAATCCGGCTTTTCCGCAGCCTCCAGAAAAATCACCTTGGAAGGGTCGAAACCCGCCTCCTCCAGGAGCGCGAGAATCTCCTCCCTGCCGATCTTGCATCCTGCATGGAGCAGTACGACTGCACAACCATCGTCAGCCACTTCTACGCTATATCCGTTCGCCATATGGCCTCTTCTCCGCAGCATACCAACAGAGTCAGAACAAAGGAAGACCACTCATGGACCAACTTCCGCCGAAATGGACCTGAACACGCCTTTGCTGCTGACCTTGGAATCGAGCAGCCTTTACGCTATAGGCCCAACCTTCCAACGCAGACGCACTGGAAACACGCGGGAGGCGCGCCCTGGGGCTCGCCGCTTGAACCGCTAAACTTGAACCCGGGTGAAAGTACCACTTTCACCCGATTACCAGAGTGAGACACATGGCAAAGAAGATTACGGGCTATATCAAGCTCCAGGTGCCCGCGGGCGCCGCCAATCCTTCGCCGCCGATCGGCCCGGCACTGGGTCAGCGCGGCGTCAACATCATGGAATTCTGCAAGTCCTTCAA
>DASVUO010000031.1:0-8239 GCA_036386995.1 Allosphingosinicella sp.
GTCGCGCGAGTTCACCGACAGGTTGAGGATCGCCATTTCGAGCTGGTTGCGGTCGGCCATGGCCGGCGGCAAATCGGGGGCGACGTCAACTTCCACGCGCACGCGCGGGCCCGACGTGCTGTCGACCAGCTCCGCCATGCCTTCCACCAGCTGCGACAGGTCGATCGGCACCGGCTGAAGCGGCTGGCGGCGGGCGAAGGCGAGCAGGCGCTGGACGAGCGTCTTGGCGCGCTCGGCCGATTGCAGGCCGCCGCCGATCAGCCGCTGCGCCCGCTCGTCGCCGATCCCGCGCCGCTGAAGCATGTCGAGCGTGCCGATGATCGGGGTGAGGAGGTTGTTGAAATCGTGCGCGACGCCGCCGGTGAGCTGGCCCATCGCTTCCAATTTTTGCGACTGGCGAAGCGCTTCCTGCACCTGGGCGAGTTCGTCGGCGGCGGTTTTTTCGGCCGACATGTCGCGCGCCACGGCGTGGATCAGGCCGTCGCCCGGGACGGCGGTCCAGGACAGCCAGCAATAGCTTCCGTCACGCTTTCGGTAGCGGTTCTCGAAGCGCAGGGTGGTGAGGCCGTCGGCGAGGCAGCTCGCCTCCGCGATCGTTGCCTCGAGATCGTCCGGGTGGACGTAATCAAGGAAGCGGGTGCCGATCAGCTCCGCCTCGCTCCAGCCGAGCAAGGCGGTCCAGGCTGGATTGACCGCGGCGATCACGCTGTCGAAGCGGGCGACGAGCATCAGATCGGTAGTCAGACGCCACATCCGGTCGCGGTCGGCGGTGCGCTCGGCGACCTGCGCTTCCAGCGTGGCGTTCAGATTTTGGAGCGCCTCCTCCGCATCCTGCCGGTCGACGATCTGGCGTGTGCGCTCGGCGACTTCCTCAACCAAAGCGACATCGCTCTTGCTCCACCGCCGCGGCTCGCGGTCGTTCAGGTAGACGATGGTCTTGAGGCGGCCGCTGCGCAGGAAGGGCACCACCAGAACGGAGCGCGTATCAACTTCGCCTGCGGTTTCGCGCGTCGTCTCCTCGTCGCTGAGCGGATCGTTGAGCAGGTCCGAGACAACCACGGTTTCGCCCTGCTCCAGCTTGGCGACGATCTTCTCGCCGAAGGCATGGGCGGGGAGCTGGCCAAGCAGCGGCGCCACCCCGCCGTCCGTCCAGCAGGTGCGGAAGTCGAAATAATCGAGCGCTGCGTTGAGCGTGGCGTAGCCGACGCGGGTGCAGCCGAAGTAGCGGCCCATCAATGCGCTTGCCGCGTCCAGCGCTTCCTCGGTGGTGCCGGAGCGCAAGCAGTCGGTCAGCTGCAGCATGAAGGCGTTGCGCGCCTCCGACGCCTTGCGTGCGGTGATGTCGCGGTAAAAGATCGCCAGGCCGTCGCTTGCCGGGTAAGCGCGCATATCGATCCAGGTCTCATGCCCATCCGGCCAGACGTAGGAATGTTCAAGCGTCGCCGGGAGGCGCTCCGCCATCGCCTTTTTGTACAAGACACCGAGCTCCGACTCCTCGGTTCCGGGCCAGACTTCCCAGTGGACCCGGCCGATGATCTCCTTAACCGGCCGCGTCTCAAGCCGCATGCCTTCCGAATTGATCTGGAGCACCCGGAATTCGCGGTCGAGGAGAATGAAGCCATCGCCCATATTCTCCAGCACGTCGCGCATCCGATCGCGCTCGCGGCGCAGCTGCCGTTCCGCGCGGACCCGCTCCACCGCGCCCCACGTCCGTTCGGCAACGGCGTCGAGCAGCGCGATCTCGCTTGCGGTCCAGTGCCGCGCCACCCGGCTGTGCACGTAGAGCGCGGCACGCATCCGGCCGTTCTTGACCAGGGAGGCGGTAAGCGCTGCGACCGTGTCGATCGCCTGAAACGCGGCGAGCGCTTCGGGGCTGTTGGTGCGCGGGTCTTGCGCGGCATCGCCTACCGCCAGGGGCTCGCCCCTGCGCAGCGCACCCCAGATGTCGGGCCCGAAAGCGGCGAGGTCGTGCGTCCCCTCGCGCGACGGAACGCTGCCATCCGTCCAGTTCGCTTCGGTGGTGAAGTAGCGCTCGTCCTGCCCGACCTCGCCATAGCCGACACGGCTGACGCCCAGATGCTTGCCAAGCGCGCGCTGGGAGAGGGAGACGATCTCCGCCGGATCGGCAAGGTCGCGAAGCCGCCGTTCGAGGTCGTAGAGGAACGCCCGCCGCCGCTCGTCGAACACCTGCTGGGTGGTCTCGACGCAGGCGCACAGCATGCCCTCGACGCCGCCGCTCTCGCCGTGCACCGGCGTGTAGGAGAAGGAGAAGTGCGCTTCCTCGCTGTAGCCGCGCCGCTGCATGATCAGCGCGATGTCGCTCATGTAGACCGGGCGGCCCGCATAGGCTTCGTCGACGATCGGCTGCAGGTCCGTGGCGATCTCCTCCCAAACCTCCAGAAACGGCTGGCCAAACGCGGCCGGGTGCTTGCCTGCCAGAATCGGCGCGTAAGCGTCGTTGTAGAGGAGGATGCGCTCCGCCCCCCAGGTGACGAACATCGGCTGATTGGCGCTGAGCACCAGCCGCACCATCGCGATTAGCGACTGCGGCCACGCCTCCAGGGGCGGCAATGCACCCAACGTCCAGTCCTGCGTTCGCAGCAGGTCGGCCGTCCGGCCCGGAAAGGCGGCGATTGGAAAGACTTGGGGAGCGGCGTCGCGCGGGTGCTGCATGGTTTTCCGCATAGCCACGCCAGCGGGCAAGGCAACCTCGTCTTCAGCCGATAGCCGGAACGCCTTCACCGACGGCGAGGACGATCTTGCCGACATGCGCGCTCTCCTCCATCCGGCGGTGCGCGCCCGCGGCGTCGGCGAGGGGAAAGACGCTGTCGATCACCGGCGCGATGCGGCCCGCATGCAGGTGCGGCCAGACTTCGCGCCGCAGCTCCTCGGCAAGCGCGGCCTTGAACGCCGGCTCCCGCGCCCGAAGCGTGGAACCGGTAAGGGTGAGGCGTTTCGCCATCACCTGCCAGAGAGGCACTTCGCCTTTCGGCCCGCGCTGCATCGCGATGGAGACGTGGCGCCCCTCCTCGGCAAGGCAGGCGATGTTGCGCGGCAGATAGTCGCCGCCGATCATGTCCAGCACCACGTCAACGCCGCGCCCCTCAGTGATGCTCTTCACCTCCTCGACGAAGTCGGAGGCGCGATAATCGATCGCGTGCGCCGCGCCGATCTCCAGCGCACGGGCGGACTTCTCAGGTCCGCCGGCGGTGACGATCACCGTCAGGCCGAACGCCTTGCCGAGCAGAATCGCCGTGGTGCCGATCCCGCTGGTGCCGCCATGAACCAGCACCGTCTCCCCCGCTTTCGCGCCGCCGCGCCCGAACAGGTTGGTCCAGACGGTGAAGAAGGTCTCCGGCAACGCGGCCGCTTCGACCCACGACAGCCGCCCCGGCACCGGCAGGCACTGCCCCTCGGGCGCCACGCAATATTCCGCATAGCCGCCGCCGGAGACCAGGGCGCAGACCCGCTCCCCCATCCGTGCATCGTCGCCCGCCACCACCGTCCCGGCAATCTCAAGCCCCGGAATATTCGGCGCGCACGGCGGCGGCGGGTAAAGGCCGAGGCGCTGCATCACGTCCGGCCGGTTCACCCCCGCAGCCTCCACCTTGATGAGCAGCTCGCCCGGTGCTGGCACCGGCACCGGCCGCTCCACCGGCTGCAAAACCTCCGGCCCGCCCGGGCCAGCCGGGTCGATCGCGATCATATTTTCGGGAATTTCCATTTCGGCAGCGTCGCGGCGAAGCGGGCGGCGCGCAAGCTCCTTCGAGTTGACTTCCGCAGCCGTACGGAGGATTTTCGTGCCCATGGACCTCGACGAACTCTTTCCGTCCAAGCCCGCCGACCCGCTGACGTTGCTCGGCAAAGAGGATCTCGATCCCCTTTCGGTGGACGAGCTCCACGCCCGGATCGAGGCGCTGGAGGCGGAGATCGCCCGGGTGCGCGGCAAGATCGAATTCGCCGCCCATCACCGCGCAAGCGCCGAAGAACTCTTCAAAAAATGAGACGGGGCGGGGAACCAGGAGGCTTTTCACCGCCTTTCCCAATGACCTGCTTGATGCCGGGTCGAACGCACCCGACATTAGACCCAAGCAGTCCGTGATCCACGCGGGCCCGAAGGAGTATCACAGTGCCGTCATTTGCCCGCGAACTCGAGCAGACCCTGCACACCGCCCTCGCCGAGGCGTCGGCGCGCAAGCATGAATATGCCACGCTCGAGCACCTTCTCCTCGCGCTTATCGAGGACACCCACGCCAGCCGGGTCATGAAGGCCTGCGGCGTCGACCTCGGCGAGTTGCGCGAGGCGGTGAAGATGTACCTCGACAACGAACTGGAATCGCTGAAGGCGGAGACGGACGATCCGTCGCCGACCAGCGGCTTCCAGCGCGTCGTTCAGCGCGCCATCCTCCACGTCCAGTCGTCCGGTCGCGACGAAGTCACCGGCGCCAACGTGCTGGTCGCGCTGTTTTCCGAGCGGGAAAGCTATGCCGTCTATTTCCTCCAGCAGCAGGACATGAGCAGGCTGGATGCGGTGAGCTACATCAGCCACGGCGTCGGCAAGGGCGAAACGCCCGACGAAGCGCCCGAAGTGAAGGGCGCCGACGAAGCCAAGCCCGAGGAAGGCAAGAAGAAGACGGAAAGCGCTTTGAAGCAGTTCACCGTCAACCTCAACGAAAAGGCGCAGTCCGGTCGGGTCGATCCGCTGATCGGTCGCGGGCCGGAGGTCGACCGCACCGTGCAGATCCTCTGCCGCCGGTCCAAGAACAACCCGCTTTACGTCGGCGATCCCGGCGTCGGCAAAACCGCAATCGCGGAAGGCTTGGCGCGCAAGATCATCGAAGGCGACGTGCCGGAAGTGCTTCGCGAAGCGGTGATCCACTCGCTCGACATGGGCTCGCTGCTCGCCGGCACCCGCTACCGCGGCGACTTCGAGGAGCGCTTGAAGGCGGTGGTGACGGAGCTTGAAAAGCTTCCGCACGCCATTCTCTTCATCGACGAGATCCACACGGTGATCGGCGCCGGCGCGACCTCAGGCGGCGCGATGGACGCGTCGAACCTCCTGAAGCCTGCCCTTTCCGGCGGGACGATTCGCTGCATCGGCTCCACCACCTACAAGGAGTTCCGCAACCACTTCGAAAAGGACCGGGCCCTGCTCCGGCGCTTCCAGAAGATCGACGTCAACGAACCGACGGTTGAGGACACGATCAAGATCGTCACCGGCCTGCGCTCGGCGTTCGAGGAACACCACCACGTCAAGTACACGCCGGACGCCATCAAGGCGGCGGTGGAGCTGTCGGCGCGCTACATCAACGACCGCAAGCTGCCTGATAAGGCGATCGACGTGATCGACGAAGTCGGCGCGATGCAGATGCTGGTGCCGCCCAACAAGCGCAAAAAGACGATCACGGTAAAGGAGATCGAAAGCGTCATCTCCACCATCGCCCGCATCCCGCCCAAGTCGGTCTCCACCGACGACAAGAAGGCGCTCGAGCATCTCGACCGCGATCTGCGGCGCGTGGTGTTCGGCCAGGACGATGCGATCAAGGTCCTCTCCTCGGCGATCAAGCTCAGCCGGGCGGGCCTTCGCGATCCGGACAAGCCGATCGGCAACTACCTCTTCTCCGGCCCCACCGGCGTCGGCAAGACGGAGGTCGCGCGCCAGCTCGCCAACATCATGGGCATCCCGCTCCAGCGTTTCGACATGTCGGAATATATGGAACGGCACTCGGTCAGCCGCCTGATCGGCGCGCCTCCGGGCTATGTCGGCTACGACCAGGGCGGGCTCCTGACCGACGCCGTCGATCAGCACCCGCACTCGGTGCTGCTGCTCGACGAGATCGAAAAGGCCCATCCGGACCTGTTCAACATCCTCCTGCAGGTGATGGACAACGGCAAGCTCACCGATCACCACGGCAAGACGGTCGATTTCCGCAACGTCATCCTGATCATGACCACCAATGCGGGCGCCAGCGACATGGCGCGCGAAGCGGTGGGCTTCGGCGCCATGACCCGCGAGGGCGAGGATGAGGAAGCGATCAAGCGGCTGTTCACCCCGGAATTCCGCAACCGCTTGGATGCCATCGTGCCGTTCGGCTACCTGCCGCCGGAGGTTGTCGCCCGCGTCGTCGACAAGTTCATCCTCCAGCTCGAACTGCAGCTTGCCGATCGCAACGTCCACATCGAATTGGACGAGGAAGCCAAGGCCTGGCTGACCGCCCGCGGCTACGACAAGCTGTACGGCGCGCGCCCGATGGGCCGCCTGGTACAGGAAAAGATCAAGCAGCCGCTGGCCGAGGAACTGCTGTTCGGCAAGCTGATCCACGGCGGCGAGGTCAAGGTGACGATCAAGGACAATGCGCCGTCGTTCGCAATGATCGCCGCGCCGCCCAAGGCGTCCAAGAAGAAAGGCCGCAAGGCCGAGCCGGAAGGCGAAAAGGGCGAGCAGGGCGAGGCCGAACAGCAGGCCTGAGGCTCGCCTCGATTGATCAGCCGGTGAGCCGGCCGGACTCAGGTTCGGTCGGCTCACCTGTTTTGGCGGCGCGGAGTGGGCTAGAGGGTGTCGTCCTGCACACGGGGAGACCGCCGCATGTCCGAACAACTCACCTTCTACACCAACCCCCAGTCGCGCGGGCGGATCATCCGCTGGATGCTCGAGGAGGTCGGCTGCGACTATGTGACTGAGGTGCTGGATTACGGCACCACCATGAAGGGCGCCGAATACCTCGCGATCAATCCTATGGGTAAGGTCCCTGCCATCCGCCACGGCCAAACGGTGGTCACCGAAGCCGCCGCGATCTGCGCCTACTTGGCCGATGCCTTCCCGGATGCCGGCCTCGCGCCACCGCCCGGCAATCCGAGCCGCGGGCCTTATTACCGCTGGATGTTCTTCGCCGCCGGCCCGGTGGAAGCGGTGATCACCGGCAAGGCGCTCGGCCTCCTCGCCCCCGCCGAGAAGAAAGCGATGGCGGGCTACGGCAGCTACGAGGAAGTGCTGGACGCGCTGGAAGTCGCGGTGCCCCGTGAGGGCTGGCTCTGCGGCGAGCAATTCACCGCCGCCGACCTCTACGTAGCCTCGCAGCTCAACTTCGGCATGCAATTCGGCATATTGGAGGAGCGCGACGCCTTCGTGGCCTACGCCGGCCGCGCTACCGAACGCCCGGCCTACGCCCGCGCCAACGGCCTCGACGATGCGCTGGCCGCACCGACGGGAGGTGGCCAGTGAGGGAGGGGACACGCGCCGCGGCGATCGCGCTTTACGACCGCTACACCCACGAAGGAATGGACCGCCGCGCCTTTATGGCCGAGCTGACCCGGATCGCCGGAAGCACGGCGGCGGCCTCCGCGCTGCTCGCCGGCATCGCCGCCGATCCCGCCGCGGCTGCTGTTGTACCCGCCGACGACACCCGCATCCACGGCCGCCGCATGCGCTGGCCCGTCGGCGGCGGGCGCTTCATGGAAGGCTATCAGGCCGAACCTCGGGCGGCGAAGGCGCCGCTCGGCGCGGTCATGGTGATCCACGAGAATCGCGGCCTCAACGCCTATGCGGAGGATGTCGCTCGGCGGGTGGCGCTTGCCGGCTACCGCGCGGTGGCGCCGGATTTCCTGACCTCGGCCGGCGGCACCCCCGCCGATCAGGACGCCGCCCGTGCCGCCATCGGCAAGCTCGACCTCGCCCAGTCCGCCGCGGATGCGGTTGCGACGCTTGGCCTCCTGAAGAGCCTGCCCAACGCCAACGGCCGCGCCGGGGCCGTCGGCTTCTGCTGGGGCGGCGGCATGGTCAACCGCATCGCTGTCGCCGCCGGAGCAGCCCTGCACGCGGGCATCCCCTATTACGGCCCCGCCCCTGATCCCGCGCTTGCACCCAAGGTCCAAGCGGCGATGCTGCTCCACTATGCGGGCCGCGACGAGCGGGTGAACGCCACCGGCCTCCCCTGGGCCGAGGCATTGAGAGCTGCGGGCAAGACCGTTCAATCCTTCGTCTACCCGGAGGTCGACCACGCCTTCCACAACGACACTTCCGCCGAGCGCTACAATGCTGCGGCGGCGCAGCTGTCGTGGCAACGCACCCTAGACTTCCTCGCTACGCACGTCGGCGGAACGCCACGCTGAAACGAAAAGGGCCCGGCGTCTCCGCCGGGCCCTCCCGTTTGCGTCTCCGCCGAACCGCTTAGTCGCGGCTGCCGAGGAAGCTGAGCAGGAACTGGAACATGTTGATGAAGTCCAGATACAGGGTCAGCGC